>NZ_CP139478.1:1112500-1410000 GCF_034259105.1 Limosilactobacillus reuteri
CCCGCCTTAGGCGGCTCCCTCCATAAAGGTTAGGCCACCGACTTTGGGCGTTACAAACTCCCATGGTGTGACGGGCGGTGTGTACAAGGCCCGGGAACGTATTCACCGCGGCATGCTGATCCGCGATTACTAGCGATTCCGACTTCGTGTAGGCGAGTTGCAGCCTACAGTCCGAACTGAGAACGGCTTTAAGAGATTAGCTTACTCTCGCGAGCTTGCGACTCGTTGTACCGTCCATTGTAGCACGTGTGTAGCCCAGGTCATAAGGGGCATGATGATCTGACGTCGTCCCCACCTTCCTCCGGTTTGTCACCGGCAGTCTCACTAGAGTGCCCAACTTAATGCTGGCAACTAGTAACAAGGGTTGCGCTCGTTGCGGGACTTAACCCAACATCTCACGACACGAGCTGACGACGACCATGCACCACCTGTCATTGCGTCCCCGAAGGGAACGCCTTATCTCTAAGGTTAGCGCAAGATGTCAAGACCTGGTAAGGTTCTTCGCGTAGCTTCGAATTAAACCACATGCTCCACCGCTTGTGCGGGCCCCCGTCAATTCCTTTGAGTTTCAACCTTGCGGTCGTACTCCCCAGGCGGAGTGCTTAATGCGTTAGCTCCGGCACTGAAGGGCGGAAACCCTCCAACACCTAGCACTCATCGTTTACGGCATGGACTACCAGGGTATCTAATCCTGTTCGCTACCCATGCTTTCGAGCCTCAGCGTCAGTTGCAGACCAGACAGCCGCCTTCGCCACTGGTGTTCTTCCATATATCTACGCATTCCACCGCTACACATGGAGTTCCACTGTCCTCTTCTGCACTCAAGTCGCCCGGTTTCCGATGCACTTCTTCGGTTAAGCCGAAGGCTTTCACATCAGACCTAAGCAACCGCCTGCGCTCGCTTTACGCCCAATAAATCCGGATAACGCTTGCCACCTACGTATTACCGCGGCTGCTGGCACGTAGTTAGCCGTGACTTTCTGGTTGGATACCGTCACTGCGTGAACAGTTACTCTCACGCACATTCTTCTCCAACAACAGAGCTTTACGAGCCGAAACCCTTCTTCACTCACGCGGTGTTGCTCCATCAGGCTTGCGCCCATTGTGGAAGATTCCCTACTGCTGCCTCCCGTAGGAGTATGGACCGTGTCTCAGTTCCATTGTGGCCGATCAGTCTCTCAACTCGGCTATGCATCATCGCCTTGGTAAGCCGTTACCTTACCAACTAGCTAATGCACCGCAGGTCCATCCTAGAGTGATAGCCAAAGCCATCTTTCAAACAAAAGCCATGTGGCTTTTGTTGTTATGCGGTATTAGCATCTGTTTCCAAATGTTATCCCCCGCTCCAGGGCAGGTTACCTACGTGTTACTCACCCGTCCGCCACTCACTGGTGATCCATCGTCAATCAGGTGCAAGCACCATCAATCAGTTGGGCCAGTGCGTACGACTTGCATGTATTAGGCACACCGCCGGCGTTCATCCTGAGCCAGGATCAAACTCTCATATAAAATATATAAGAACTTGAATAGCTCTCAATTATCTTTGTTATTAAGCGAATTGACTTCGCAAATGTTTTGCTTCAAATCACATCGTGATTGAAGACCCTACACATTTGATTCGTCGAAACTTTGTTCAGTTTTCAAAGGTCTACCTGTTGGCTAATCAAGCAGCCAATCAACTTGTTTATTATAACATGTATCAGATCAACTTGTCAAGAAGAATTTTTAATTATTTTTAAATTTCTTTTGATCGATAACTCAATCAGCAACTTTATTAATATATCATGTCGTCAATGGGATGTCAACAATATTTTTTAAATTATTGTTGAGACTTTGCAACTAAGTTAAATAAATCTAAGAAGTTACAAGCGATTATCTATCTCCCATCGCTGACAGGAATTTCATTATATCCTATCTCTAAATCCTTTGCAAGCATTTATTTTATTTTTTATGCATATCATTCAAAAATTGTTGAAGGTTTAACTCTTCATTAACTTTTTGGAACGTTTCGGTATTCCAGCCATTACTACCTGTAACAACTAATTTATTATTATCAAGCGTTGCGGTAAGGGGATTAGTTACGTCACGATCTTCCAAATTTATAAGGTAGTGTTCTCCTTCTTTACGCCATGTTAAGCTATCATCTGTATCCGGATTATTCTTATCTGCATAAACATACTGACCTGTTCCGTTTTCATTTAAGACAATAGCTGCACCGTCTTGATCATCTCGATACGATCCAACAATCTTTGCAGTCTTTGTTATTTTAGGCGAATCTTTTTTTGCTACTTTATTGTCATAAACTGGATTAAGTTGCTTACTAGCAAACTGTTTATAATTTATCCCTAAAATTCCTAACAAGATTACCAGTAATATGGTAAATGTAATTAACCCAATATGGGATCGTTTCTTTTTAGTACTTTTCACCATCATCACCCCATCCCTCCTAGTATTATCTCATCATTTCAGTAAATCTGTCACATCTTTTTTAGCTGATCTTTTCTTTTCTTCAAGTTGAATAAATTCTCGAAGGTATTTAAATGGAAAAGGAATTACTGTCAATTGATGAAATCGTACAAAATTCACCATCATCAGTTGAAGAAACTTCAAAATGTTTTCGGTCTCAATCGTAGCGAAACCACGCGCATTTAATTTAATGTTAGGCTGAAGTTGCCAGATGTGGGATGCCTTTGAAATTGACATATTCATATTTTTACTAATGGTTCCAACATTATAGTAAATAACATCCTGATCGTCGTTATCAACGAAATAATTAATATCGGTTAACCCAGAAAGATACTTTTGAACATGGGATTTTATTTTTGGTTTCACTTTCAAAACTAGTCCATATTGTTCATATAATTCATCCAATAACAAATTAATTGCAATTGGACTTAGTATTTTATTCTTCTTCATAAAATTAAATTCATCTTTTAAGTCATTGATGTTAAATGAATCTAGCTCTCTTTTATTGTTAAATGAATCTAGCTCTCTTTTATTAATGATAGAAATAAGATTTTGGTATTTAGTTCTGTAATTAGGGTAACTTTTACTTAAATCATTCAAAGCCCGTTTAAGTTCCGCTTTTGTTACTGATGAACAATTTTGATGACTAATCATCTCGTTGATATCGCCAAAAAGCTCAGCATTAGGTAAGGTAAAGATATTTTTCCTATTTAAATTGTAGAAAGTATTAGCAGGAGTTTTAATTAGGTACCGAAGATCTGCATCATCGGAATTAATAATTTTTGAGCTTTCTTGTAAATCTAACCGTCTCACCTCGAATTCATCACTATTAATCATTTTAAATAGATAGACTGCTTGGGTACCATAAGCTTCCTTTGCAACTTGATAAAACTCCCATCCCTCCATTGAATCTGGTGAATGATACAGACTTAAGCTTCTTTCTTTCAAATCTTTCTTTATTATTAACTCTTTCAATGAATTAATTAACGTACTTCTTAAAGCACCCTTCCTAAAGGTATCAATTGTCAAATGTTGCACTATTGCCTGCTGATAGTCTCTCGCATAATTATCTTTAACATCTTCATGAGTTTGGAAATACCGCCTATTATTAATCACAACTAGATTATATCCAAATTTATCTTCAACGGTCGGTCTAATATTGATTTTAACTGTTGGCAAAAGCTGAACCAACGCGGCCTTGATATCTTCTATCCGTTCATCCCTTGCGATCCGATTGTCGATTAAGTTTAACCGATTCGTCGCAAAGAATTCTTTGATATGCTTGTCTAACTGATTCCCCCCATTCAGTTTGTGAAAGTTGTCCTAAAAGTTGCTTTGCTGTATCTACTTTTTCAAATTTTAATTCAGAAAAATACTCACTAAAAACTAAGTTAAAAACACTGATTAAGTTATACAAGTGATAAAATTTTGTTGACTGTATTTGATTTAACTTGCCATCTGACCCAAATAGCATTTGGCGTGGCTTATCTTTAGGGTATAAAGGGGCATTAATAAAGCAATTTTCGATGTTTAAGTTCTTATTATATTTATTTACCTGCTTTATTTGCCATTTTTTCAAATCAACATCAAACAATGGAGCATTATTAAGACTTTTTCTCGCCATATTATTAAACAAACTAATTCCATGTTCCATAAAACTTTTAACTTTAGTAAACCGGGAAGTTGATAAAAACAAGCTACAATCATCGCCAACCACTAACTTTGTTAAATCAAGGTAAATCTTTTGTGTAAGACGCGGCTTCGAAGGTGTGAGAAAAAGATTGCCGAGCATCCCCGTCCCCTTAATTCCATAGAAGGGTAACATATTAAAAAATAGTCGTAATATGATTGCTTTATCTAAAGAAGATGCTGCTTCCTCGTCTAACTTTGACACCCTAAAAGTATGCTGACTATACTTCTCAACTGTTGCCCTTATCTCTTGAGCATTTACTGCTGCCTTTTTAGTGATTAAATATAAACGATAAACATTTTTTTGGATTTTCTTTCCCGTTAGCGCATTAATACCGAGGCTATTTTCTACATCGATATTAATACTAAAAATTCTTCTTGGAATAAAACGTTGCTCTTCTAAATTTTGGTCAACTGAATATATATCATAGCTAGTCAGAATTTTGCGAGTATCAATATCAAATTTAGCAAGACGATTAGTTGTTATCATTTCTGTCTCCTTTTATTCAAAATAATCCAATAAATTTTTTGCTAATTGACTGTTAAGTTTCCCGTCAGCTAAAAACATACTGGAACATGTAAAGAATTGTCGATATGATTGTGGGCTAAATAGTTTTTGTTTATATTTACTATTAGGTTGAAGTTGGCGAAAATTAATAAAGTATACTGGATTATTCTCTGTACAATTAGCCAGTTTTAGGCGCGCCTTCTTAAATACTTCCGTTTGTTCGGTAGCATTAGTGATCTCATTATAATCTTTGATATCAACAAAAACTTTCTTCTTATCTTTTGTTTGCAGGTAGCAATCAAATAATTCAAATTCATTATCTGCCATTGGATAGACCTTAATCCCTAAGTATTTACAAATAACCTTAAAGACTTCCTCGCTTAACGCTGGACGATAAAAATTATTAAAGATTCCTGGTAATAATTGATAATGGTGCAGCTTTTCAAAATCATGATAGTAACCTAATAGGTCAAAATCTTCTTTGAGCCACGAATTTGCTTCATATATTTTATTTAAAGTCTTTCCATAATGGGCAAAATCAAATTGATGCTGGTTATAGTTTTGAATTGGAACAGCGTCAATAGCAAGTAACCGACTATAGTCTCCTTCGATAGCAAAGTAATATTTATTAACCGCTTTTTCGAACTGCCAATGGAGGCGCTGAATGTTTACAGGTGCATCATCACCAAATGGATGCTTTAG
Source organism: Limosilactobacillus reuteri (assembly GCF_034259105.1). Classification (NCBI taxonomy): domain Bacteria; kingdom Bacillati; phylum Bacillota; class Bacilli; order Lactobacillales; family Lactobacillaceae; genus Limosilactobacillus; species Limosilactobacillus reuteri. The sequence continues at coordinate 1,117,866 of NZ_CP139478.1, forward strand.
TATTAATTCACGTGCTCTTTGCCAAAGCTCTTTTGTCCCTTTCCGGTCTTGTCGCAGTTGAGATGGCAACCGAACTGTAAAACGATGTTGGATTTCATTAGCCATATTGAGTTTTTCATGAAGCAACGTTGCTTTTTCTTTTTCAAGTTCCGCTTCTCTTCCGGTAATATCTGCTAATACTGCAGCCATTTCTAAGGTAGTTCGTTTATTATTCAAATAGTTGCTTACAAGGTTCTTTTTTGCGGCATTGTCTATTAAGATCATGGGACGGCTACTCTTGATATTGGTCCGTGCCATTCTTCCTAAAGCTTGCTCAATATAAACACCTCCCGCGACTTTTACTGGTTGCAAATCATTTTGTCGATAGTTATTTACTGGGCCCCCGTTTATATAAGCATACAAATTTTTCCGATAAGTTGCCCTCGTAATATGACCGTTTCCATATAAGGCATCTTGTTCGCCAATTATGTGCAGCATTTTCTTTATTGAAAACTGTTCATCGTCTCTGCCAATCCAAGTCGCAATATGAGTGGGAGCTTCAAGGTATTCGCCATCAATATCTTTAGATAAGTTCTGCATTTGTTTGCCGATTATTACTCCATTTTTACTTTTGACTAGTTCTGTTAATGTTTCCGTATCAACTGAGTAATGAAGATTAATCCCTCTTCCCAAAGCAGCATAAGTAGTTACCATAATGTTAAGCTTGCCGTTTGTCCAATCCTCTTTTATTAGGGGAATCTTTTGCTGAATATTCTGAGCATCGACAACCGTTAAGGAAACCTTCCCCATCCCTATCGCCTTTAAACATAACTTATACCAATACAATAACTCTTCGCTAACTTTCTTGTTTTTGAATAATACATATGCTGGATTGAGAGGGCGCTTATTGTAAGATTTTACAAACGAAATAAGTGCTTGCAACGTTTTTAGGTTCCGCAAAAGAGTAAAACTAACTTGACCATCCCCTGCTAATGAAATTACGTCATTAGGCCTTAACCCTTCTTCTTCTGGATATGCAGTAAAGAGTTCAACAGGAATACGGTTAACCTTAAGCACCCTTTGTAAAAGGTCTTTTGCAAAAATAGTGTCTTGCCCTTTAATCGGTAAGTCAACATTCGTAATTGAGACATTAATTCCGGCTCTTCTTTCTGCTGCCAAATAATCTTTATTTTCTTTATCTAGCTCTTTCTCCAATTGCGTCGACAATTGATAATTATTCTTCACATGCGCTTCAACCCACTGATAATCAAAATTATTTAACATTGTTGGGCTTTTAGCGATCGCCGACAAACCATATACGTGCCATTTATTTGCTAAAAATGCCAGGAGCCTTTCAGCACTAAAGTTGGAATGATACCAATAAACGTGATCACCAAATGCTTTATCGTCATTGCTCATTATTTGTAAGTATTCATAGCCATTTGCGTAAATACTTTGGTTATCACCAAACAATCTCTCAGTCGTCAAATCAAATCTTCCTGTTATCCCATCTTCAAGACGACTTAATATATATGTGGTTTTATCTTCTTCATTGCTTTCATCTAAAATACTCCGGATGATATAGGCGGTTGCCTCATTTGCCGTCCAGTCTTTTCTTTCAGCTCTGGTTACATTTTGACCGATTTTCTGCGCGTTTTTGACGAAAAACCGAATTAACTTTTGCAAATGCTTTAAAACTTGCGAAAGCCTCAGTTCACCATGTTGATATAATGCTTTATCAGACTTAATCAAATTTAACTGTTGTTGAGGATCCGATTGAATGACTAAATACCTTTCAGCTTCTGTTTTGCCTAACAGTTGGTTTTGCATCCCAATATTAAAGATAAAGCGCTGGTTCTCATCCTTTAGCGAATCATCAAGCTTAACCCGATATAATAAGTTTAACTTTTTATAAGTATCACATATTTTTTGCTGCATAACTTTTAGAATCTCTTTATTATCGTTATTGCCATTTATCCCCGGTGCATCAATAATCTGTTGTGGTAAGGTTGTCATACAGTCGTTTACTTTTATGATTATTCTCCGGTAAATATGAAACAAATCAAGACGGTCCCTAAATGCCAAATCACTTTTGTCAGTAATCTGGTCGATGATGAAATTATTCCAATCTTCTTTGATCTCATCGACCTCGTCCATAATTAAGTGAACCTTTTTCTGAGAAAAGGCAGCCCAGATATGCATTGTACTGGCTTTAGGAGTTTTAATAAGGGCGAGAAATTTTCTACTCGTCATAAAGACAACCCGTTTCTCTTTTAATTTGAGTTCAGGAAACATCTTGAGTACCCATGGAATGTTTGCAGCTATTTCCTCTAAGATATCATTGTTACTAATCTTCTTAGAATGGGACTTCTTCTTAATATCTCTGACTAAATTCTTTTTCAAAAGCGGAACTATTTTACTGAAATCTTCATCATCTACATGTTTATTTTGAGAAAAAGAAAATTTATGCAGAAAGAAATAAAATTGATACCTATTTATTGCGCTCTTCAACGTTTCCGCAAATAATGGATAACGGTGTTTAAACGGTGATAAAAAATTCGTGACTCTAGAAGAAATACTATCGGTATCGGTCGGCTCAATTCCCTTAAAGATCGCTTTATTTAAATAATCACTAACTTCATCCACTTCAGATTTAAGTAAGATGACATTTCGCCTAACAAAATGCTTATCTTTACCATGGTTTTCTAATTGTCTAACCAATCCCCGCCATGCTTCATCCCGATTCTGTCGGTTGGGAGTTATGTAGATAATGACATCAGATTCCTTACTTTTCATTAGCATGTCCGTTACCCACTGCAGGGCACCCGTTGTTTTCCTAGAGCCAGTTCGATTTTCAAATAATGCTAAACCCGGAAACTGCTTTTCAGCAATTTCATTAAACAGCTTAACCGTTAAGTTCTCCATTGGCACTATCTCCCTTCTAAAAAAGCAAAAAGGGGCTCCTTGCTGATCAGAGAGTCCCCAAATAATAATTCGATAATTGCAAAAAACATATGTGTTGCTGAAAGATAATTCATTTTACTTATTTGCTGCTATTTTCTTTCCCTTATTTTACACATTTTTGTAAGCGCATTCAATAACGTTTTTGTCAAATCTCAAGAATAAGCATTTGCAATTGCTCTTTTCTTTTTCCTTAAAAGAATTACAATAGTCGTGAGGTGATAAGGATGAAAATTCTTGTAACGAAAAATAAAGAAGTAGCAAGCCAAAACGCCTTTGAACTTCTCCAAACAGATATTATTAATGGTGCCCAGGTGCTTGGCCTCGCAACAGGTAGTTCTCCCCTAGGTCTTTATCAAGAGATGACTAGTAGTTCAGTTGATTATTCCAACCTTATTTCGATTAACCTTGATGAATATGTCGGTCTTAAACCAACTGATCCGCAAAGTTATCATTACTTTATGGAGCATCATCTTTTCACGCAAAAACCATTTGCCAAAAGTTTTATTCCAAATGGCAGTAACCTGAATACTGCTGAAGTAATTAATCACTATAATCAGATTTTGGCTACTTATCCTATTGATACGCAAATTTTAGGAATCGGCAATAATGGTCATATCGGTTTTAATGAGCCCGGAACCCCTTTTGATAGCCAAACCCATAAAGTAAAGTTAACCCCTGCTACTATTAATGCCAACGCACGCTTCTTTACTTCAAGCAAGGACGTACCAACGGAAGCCTATACAATGGGAATCGGTTCAATCTTGCAAGCAAAACATATCATCTTACTCGCATTTGGTGAGCAAAAAGCAGACGCAATCAACAAAATGGTCAACGGTAAAATCACGACCGCTGTTCCGGCATCAGCCCTCCAACAGCATCCAAACGTAACAGTGATTCTTGATAAACAAGCAGCAAGCAACCTAGCTTAACCAGCACTTTTCTGTAATGCCATGGTCTTGGCGATAATACCAACATCTGATTGGTTTAACCCGGCAATCATTTCCGCGTTGTCTGCTGGATAATCAATTACCTGACCATGATGGAGGGCAATTAACTGGATGAATAATTTAGTTGACCGCCCATTCCCTTCACGAAACGGATGAATATAGTTCAAATCATTTAAGAGAGCAGCATAATCCTCAATGGTAGGCTGCTTTTTCTTATGGCAGATTGCAAGAAATAACTTGAACGAATTTAGTGACGTAGATTAATCAAGAAGATCTCGATTGGTGTGTGCCAGTTAAGACATTTAAGTGGTCGGGAATTCAGATACCAATTGATTTGAACCAGCTGGCGATCGCTCAGCTCTTCAATGGCTTGTCCCTTGGGAATAAACCGTCGCAAAACTCGATTACGGTTCTCATTACTACCGCGTTCGTGCGGTGAATAGGCATGGGCAAAGTAAACCTGAGTACCCGTTAGCTGTTCAATTGCCTGATAGTTAGCGAACTCTTTCCCATGATCCACGGTAAGCGTCTTGAGCTTGTCTTGAAGTTGACTAGCTAGTTCAAGTACGGCTTGAGTCATGGACTGACTGTCGCGACCATGGAGCCGTTTAACAATTGTCAGGCGACTCTTACGCTCCACAAAAGTCGCCACAGCTTGACCTTTACGTTTGCCAGAAAGTACGGTATCAGCTTCAAAGTGGCCGAATTCTTGGCGAGTTTCGACTTTATGAGGACGCTCCTCAATGGAGCGGCCGTGACTGAACGTACCACGCTTTTCTTTAGCACGATGACGACGAATTCCATGATCAGGCAAATCGGGTAACTGTACATCAAGCCATCCTTGATCAATCCAGTTATAGACCGTCTTGTAGGCAATCCCAACTACATGGGCAACTTGTTCAGGGGACCACTTCTGGACTTGAATCTTTTCCTCAATCAAGTGCTTAAGGCTTTTAGTGAGTGAAGACTTCCGCCCCCGTTGACTAACCTTGCGTTCAAAGTCAGTTTGCGCTAGTTCAGCTTGATACCCACTATTTAGCCGGTGAAGTTCGTTAAAGATGGTGGTCTTACTAAAGCCTAAGTAGTTAGCGATGTATCGCAAGGAACGTCCTTCATTATGAAGCGTTTCAATGACAACACGGTTCTGGAATGATAAAATAGTGGTGCTCATCAAGGTCCTTCTTTCTAATGGATTGTGTGGTAACACCATTAAAGACCTTGATGGGTTTTTCTGTCCACTTAAATGTTCAACTTAAATTTTACAATCTGCCTTATTCAATCGCACAATTTCGTCATTAATATATTTAATTGCATTATCAAAGCGACCATATTCTAAAAAATCAAAACCTGCTTTAGAAATATAGTAGTTACGTAACTCACCCGCCCAGTCATAAAGCCAACCAAAAAGGAATTTATTAATCGTCTGTAAATCTTCAAAACTCTTAATTTTCGGTTGTTGTTGAAGGAGGGCCACTTCCCTTTCTGCTACGCCGCGATACTCAATTAAACTTAATTCATCCGCATTTTTAATTGCAAATTTATTGCGGAGTGTTCCATTATCATATAAAAATTTTGCTTGAAGTTCTTCATCAGTCATCTTCATCACCAAATAATTGCTCAATTTCCATTAAAATTTCATCATCTGGATTTTCAGCGCTCTCTTTTAGTTGCCTTACATCTGTTGCTGTAGGCTCCCATCCCTCCAAAACATTACTTTCAACAGCAAACCGAACTTGTTGATAAGAAGAAGGTGTTTGGAACTGCACGTGCTGAATCGTTAATTGATCATCGTCAGTATGGAGGTGAAAATCAAAGTCTTGAATCCGATCTAATAATTCTCCTGGACGCTCTCCTAAAGCATCTGCAAGTGCATTAAGAATCTGAATTGACCAGGTTGCAACTGGGCGTTTAAGTGTTTCGTTAACCTGCGCAACGTCAAGGCCGCTTTCTTGAGCAACAAATGCGACTGTCATATTATTGGTTTTTAAAATATTGATGATGTTTTCTGCCATGTTCTTACTCCATTTTTACTTTATCGTTTCCATTATAGCGAGAAAACAAAATAATGAAAAATAGACTGCTAACTCCCACATAATGAAGGTAACAGTCTATTTTAAGCAATTAAGCATGTTTACGCTTGCGATCAATAATTGTCAATCCGGTTGCTGCCATTAATGAACTTCCGAGAAGAAGTAATGCAAGATCTTCATCGTTACCAGTTTGTGGTAAAGCTGCTTGCTGGTCAGCTGCTTTTTGTTTTTGGCCATTAATTGATGTAGGTGTCAAATTAATTAATTGATTATTAGCAGCTACGGTTTGTTGCTTAGGTTGAGCATGCAATGTAACAGTTTCGGCTGGTTGACCAGCTGTTGTTGGCAAGGTTATTGTTGGAGATACTGATTGGCTTGGAACCTCTTGAAGCTGATTTCCTTCAGTCTGGGAATTAGCATCATTTTGAGTGTGCTGATTAGTTCCTGTTTGTGACTGTGTGTCTGCGTCTGACTTCGCTAATTGTTCAGCAGTCAAGTAAATCTTACGGTTCATTGTTGGTGCGGTAATTGGTTTACCATCATTAGTCATATCAGTAATATAGTCAATAAACGCGTCTGTATCTTGACCAACAATCCTGATAACTTTGGTGCCCTTAAATGCAGAAAAGCCATCTCCGCCACCTGCTAAAAAGTCATTAATAACAACATTATAAGTCTTATTCATATCAAGCGGTTGATTATGTTGGTCATAAACTTGAACGACCTTATATGGTTGGTTAGGATCATTTTGATCAGTATAAGTATAATGAAGCCCGGAAATCTGTAAGTAATAAGCTTGATCTTCGTCATATTGTTGATTCAAGGCTTCAACGATTTGTGCCCCTGTCATTTCAACTACCCGTAAAATATTACCAAATGGTTGAACCGCTTGGGCACTTCCCCATGTAATGGAACGATCAGGATTAACATGCAGGTCTGCACGAACGCCGCCTGTATTAGTCATCGCAAAATCAGCTGGTAAGCCCACCTTATGAGCGGCATATAATTGACCATCGACAACTAATTCACCAACGGCATTTTCACGAGTAGGGGTATTATGTAGTCGTCCAAGAATATCGCCTGTGGTAGCAGCTTCCCCTATTTTCTTATTAATAATTGGTGCTACTAGATTGTTAGCATCTTCAACAATTGCTGTAACATTTGCATCTGTTTTGATATTAGGCGCATCCTTTTCTGATAATACAGGAAAGACATGCGAAACGAGACTATTCGGTGCGAAATCATTAGTTGTTGGATCGATGTAACCGATAATATCATCGTAAGCCTTACCTGTGTAAATGGCTTGCACTAATTTTACACTACCAACAGTAGCATTAGCATATTGGTGGGAGTGACCAGCAACATAAAGGTCGACAGAATTATCAGGGTCAATTTGGTAAAGCTTCTTAATGATATCAACAGCATTACCTTTAGTGCTGCCATTTTTATCCGTTGAAACCCCTGTATGGGCAAGAACTACAATTGCATTAACACCCTTTTTACGTAAAATTTGATCATATTTTGCAATTGTTTCAGCCTCGTCTAAAACATCATAATCTTTGTAATTATCGTATAAGGTTAAAATTGGTAGGGAAGTAGTTTCAATCCCAATAAAGCCAATCCGAGCAACTTTACCATCGCTAGTATGAATTTCTTTAATCAAGTATGGTTGCATTCCAAATGGGATTTGACCATCAGATTTATTTACAACATTGGCAGTAATGATATTAATCCCTGTTTTCACATGAGGATAGGCCATCTCAGCTTCATTATATTGTTTAGTAGGTTCACCACCATTAACAATCCGCATATACTCAGCTAAACCTTCATCGAACTCATGGTTTCCCAAAGTTCCTATTTCAAAATGCATTGCGTCTAAAGCATGCATGGTTGATTCGTCTTGGAGAAGAGCAGAATTTGCTGGAGAAGCCCCAACCATATCTCCGGCTTCTACCCGAATTGAGGTTCCTGTCGGATTAGCGTTCTTAAAACTTTCCTCTGCCGCATCAAGGTTACCAGCATAAAAAACTCCTCTATAAATATACAATGGACAATAGCTTAAAAGTTGTTTTAATTTTATCATGACTAAAAGTTAATTTTTATAGTAATTCCGACGCTTATGTAAAGGCATACAACAAGACTAGATTAACTTTTTAAATTGACTTTTATATGATATGATCTTAGAGGGGAAAAACACCTATTAAAGAAAATGGGGGAAGTATACTGTGAGAAAACTAGCAACAATCTTTACTAGCTTTTTTGCTGGAATATGTTTATTTATTATCCCAATTAACCAACATTCAGTACTTGCCAGTGATTTACCACTCACCGTTAATATCCCAGACGGTAAGAATGCGCAAGCGACAAGCAAAGGTATTAAGATTGATACTGAAGCAGATGGATCTATCACTTTTTCAAGAAAGACTGAAGCCAATGCAACCATTAAAATTGTGAAGCATGGCGGAAACAACGGTCACTATACTGTTGAAACCGATGATAATGGTAATTTTAGTAAGAATCTAAAACTTGCTACTAGTACCAAGAAGTGTCGTTTCGATATTACTGCCACTAACAGTGATGATGATAAAAGCGCCAAAACAAGTTTTACTGTTACTAATACTACTTACGTAAAACCAGTTGTTGAAAGCGAATCATCTTCAGAAATATCATCTAGCAGCAGTAGCGAGGAAAGTTCAGCAGTTAATACAAGTACCAGTTCAACTGCACCATCGAATAACGGTGATATGCGAACCGATCAGACCGGTATGATCGTTGGTAATGCTCGTTCAAAAATCTACCATACGCCTGATCAGCAAGGCTATCATATGAACTCAGCAAATGCGGTCTATTTCAACTCAGAAGCAGAAGTGCAAGCCGCTGGATACCGCAAATCATTAAGATAAATAATTTCAAAGTCATTATTGCCCTCCTGTACAATAATGGCTTTTTTATATTATAAGAAAAAGCTAAGAAGAATTTCCTAGCTTTTAAAATGAAGGCCTATTTGATTGTGGAAGATAATATGGAGTTAAAGAGCATTAAATGCATTTTTTAGGCCTTCACTTAAATATATACGTAAAAAGATAACATTTGCACTTTTTATTTTAAAAAATAAAGATCTCCTATCTGGTGATACGTAAAAGAGTAGATAAGAGATCTTTACATTAAGATTTGTGGGAGAAGAAAGAGAGCGAGACAGGAATCACCTGTTACTTCGTTTTTTGACGCAAACCTAGCCTTTGGAGGCCACGCAAACATCAATAGTCACCAACAGCTTTGCCAAGCGATGATAGACCATTGTTGTACCGCGCTGTCACCTCATTATGAAACCAACTTGACTCATATCACAGCTCCCATTAGGGAAGTGATTGCAGACGAAGACAGCAACTAATGGGGAAAGGAGTCTATGAACGAACAAGTCCTCATCTCGCAAATCGCCTCCCCTATAAATATATATACGCAAAAAACTAATTTTTGCACTTTTTATTTTTAATTTTTTATCTAATTTCATCATCGCAAATTTAAATACTGTTTTGAACTTATATTTCATGCTGATATGCGACATAACTACGGCCATTTCTTGATCGAACAATTAACTGATCTGGAATTTGCTCCTCAAGTTCAGTGATATGACTGATAATTCCAATCATCCGGTGGCCTTCGAGTTCTTGAAGGGAATGAAGAGCATCTTCAAGAGCTTGCTGATCAAGAGAACCAAATCCTTCATCGATAAAGAGCGCATCAATCTTAATTCCCCCACTTTGCTCTTGGACAATCTGACAAAGAGCTAAAGCAAGAGCAAGTGAAGCCATAAAACTTTCACCACCAGAAAGCGTCCGGGCACTTCGCGTTCTACCAGCATTATCATCATATACATTAACTTCAAGCCCACTCCACTTGGCACCAGCCCCATGACTTTCCGTTGCTAATTCAAACTGGTAGCGACCATTAGTTAACCGGTCTAACTGAACATTGGCTGCTACTAAGACATCTTGAAAATATGCCTGTAATACATACCGTTCTAAGCTAACATGGTTTTCAGTATTCCCAGTCACAACATCTGTTAATGTTTGTAATTCATTAATTTCTTGATCAAGTTTTCCAGTTTTTTCGACTGCCTTAATAATCTTTTGATCCGTTTCTTCTAATTGCTTATACTGAGCAGTTAACTGACCAATTTCTTGCTGACATTGCCGAAGTTGTCCACGCTCAGCATTAAGCTTTGTCTGCGTTGACGCAATATCTGGCATCGAATGATTATTGATGGCCTTAGTCAACCGCTCTTGTTGGGACTGATTATCCTGGACTTGATTCTCAAAGGTCGTTACCTGTTCACGTAAAGATGACAATGTTGCCACTTGTTCACTAGCTTCTTGCCAGAAATCCCATTTAAGCTGGACATCATATTGTGCTAAAAGGTTCACAAGATATTGGTGTAAGTTATCCTGTTGCGTCGTTTGGGTGGCAAGTTCTTCTTTAGTCTGAGCGATCCGACTATTTGTCCCTGCTAATTTTTCAGCATTTTCTTGTCGTTGCTGTTTCAATAATTCAAGCTGGTTATTAAAGGCTTTGATCTTTAGTTGATCAGTTTGAATTTGCTTGTCAGCAGCTTCTTTAGTAGGAAATTTTGCTGGTAAAGAAGCTGCTTTTTCTTTCAGAATAGTCTGCTTGGCGATTAAATCCTGTTTGCAGCGGTTCACACTTTCGTCTATTTTATCTAATTCTTCTTGAGAGAACTTGGATTCTTGTTGCAATTCTTCCTCTTCTTGGCGCCATTCTTTAACCTGTTGTTCTATTCTATCGAGGTCAGTCTTCATTTCTGCTAGTTTTTGAGCGTGATTTTCGATTTGTCCTTCCCAATCACTCGGTAATTCATTATCCCCTAACAGTTCAGCTAAATTTGCCTGCTTGGTTTCTACCTCTGTCGTTAAGTTAGCAATTTGGGCAACGCTTTGGCGAACTTGCTCTTTTAAGTGGTCAAGCGTACTACGGTTTTGTTGAACTTTAACGGTTGCCGCTTTAACTTGTGTTTCCGTTACCAATTCATCATCTGCTAAGCTTGCTGGATGGGGATGGTCAAGCGATCCACAAATTGGACAAGGGGTGGCTGGCTTTAATTTTTGGGCAAGGATGGCAATTTGGTGACGGGCAAAGCGATCATTTAAGTCATCCAACTCACCTTGCGATTTTTGAACGAGTTTTTCAGCATCCCCCTGCTTTTGCTCCAATTTCGCGCAATTTTCCTTTTCAGATAAAAGTTTTGTTTCTAATTGCTTTAAATCTTTTCTAGCAGTCGTTAATTTTTCCTGAAGCCCTTCCTTCTTTGCTAGTTGAACTTGGACTTCACCTAAGTTTTCATGCTCTTTTAAATTATTAGCAATAACCGTCAATTGCTGTTGAGCGTCTTGCAACTTCTTCTGGGAAGCAGCTTGCTGTTTTTCCTGCTGCTTTAAGTTTGTTTGTAGTTCATCGACAGTTGATTTTAGCTTATCTCGATCATCGAATAATGGGAGTTTATTCGTCAAGTCGGCGACCTCTGTTTGAAGCTGATCAATCTCTTCTTGCTGCTTGCTCGTTTGTTGTAGTTCAGTTTCAATTGTTTGCTGTTGCTTTTGAAGATTACGCAGGTCCTCATGGAGAATATTACTGTCTGCTGTTAATTTTTGGAGACGCTTTTCGCCATCTTTCCACCGTTGATATTCTGTCTGGTGTTCTTGGTACCATTCAAGGATTTTTACTTGCTGCTTTGTTTCGCGGATCTTTTCCGCTTGAGCTTGCAGTGTTTCTCCAGCCTTGATAAGTTCAGCCAACTCCTCAATATTCTTCTTCAACTCTTGCTCAGTATGAAGTTGAGCATCAAGCTGATCAACTTTCTTTTGCTGTTGCTGCTCATCATCGCCCAAACGTTCAAGATTAGCCTTTAGTCGGGATAAGTAATTTTTTGCTTCCGCTAACCATTCTTTAGTTGTTAATTGCGCATTAATCTCGGTTACTGTTTCCTTTAATGATTGAAGTTTTGTTTCTTGGGTCGTCAATGACTTCTTCTGTTCACGCAAATCATTTTTTAGCTGCGCTGCCCACTGCTCATAACGGGACGTATTAAAGAGGTCCCGTAGAAGAGCTTCCTTCGTATTGCTATCTGAATCAAGAAACTGCCGAAACTTTCCTTGAGGGAGAAGAACAATCTGCTTAAATTGATCGCGGGTCAGGTTGAGCAGGTCAGTAATAAACGTGTCTGCTTCCTTGATTTTAGTAATTTCATGGGGATGATCGCTTTCAAGCGGGTAAATAAGATCAACGGCTTGATTATGTTCAACTAAATTACCGCGGCGTCCCTTTAAAACCTGTTTAGGACGACGCATAATTTGATATTTAAGGTCTTGGTGTTCAAAGGTAAACTTCACCATTGTTTCTTGATCAGCTGGTGCGAAATCAGAACGTAAAGCAGCAGCCGACCGATCACGATCATTGGTTGTTTGACCAAAAAGCGCATAACACATTGCATCAAAAATCGTGGTTTTCCCTGCACCAGTATTCCCTGCTACCAGAAATAAGGAACGCTCTGTGAACTGCGTAAAGTCAATCACTTGATGCTCATACGGCCCAAAGTAATGTAGTTCAATCGTTAATGGACGCATCTCCTATTCCTCCCCTTTCATAATTTGAGTCAAGGCCTTTTCTGCCCACTTCTTTTGGCGGTCAGTTAAATCATTTCCCATCGTTTGGGAATAAAAATCCGCAAGCAAATCAAGGGGCGATTCCTGAGCACGTTTCTTACTAAGGTTGAGTTGAACCTGCTTGGCCTGATGTGTCCGATGAAGGCTGACAATCTTGGGATAGTATTCGCGTAACTTGTTTAGCACATCGGGGATTCGTTCTTGGTCGGTCAATTCAATGTCATAAAAATCTTCCCGTAATGCTTCTTCAGGTTTTGTAGCCAGTTCAGCAAAACTCCCTTTCAAAAGGTGAATATCATGAACTGGTGATAATGGAACCCACTCGGCCTTAAAAGGTGCTGTATCAACAATCCAAACTCCCTTTTCTTGCTTGGCTTCCGATACTGAAAATTTCATTGGAGAGCCACTGTACTTAACTTTTTCATCATTTAAAGCATTGCGATTATGAAGGTGACCAAGAGCAACGTAATCAAAGGGAGCTAAAACATCTGTCGTGACCGCACTCAATCCGCCAACCTCAATCAAAGTTTCAGAATCAGCCGTTCGCTTACTTCCAGCCGCAAAGAAATGGGCGATGAGGACATGCCTTTTATCAGGATCAAAATGCTTTTCCATCTCAGTTGTAATCCGCGCCATCGCATCATTGACATTTTTAATCTTGTCATCATTAAAGTAATTGCGAACTTTTTGAATCCCAAAGAATGGTAACAAGAAAAATTGGGTATCTTTGATTGTGACTGAGGTAAAAGCATCATTAATATTAGTATTTAAGAAAAAGGATTGGTAAGCAAACCAATCAGTCCCAGTACTTAAACGGGCTGCTGAATCATGGTTCCCACTGATTGCTAGTAAAGGAAAATGATCTGTCAAATTTAAGTCTTGCAACAGCTGGTTTAAGAGCTTAACCGCTGCTTCATTGGGTACGGATCGATCATATAAATCTCCGGCAATCACTATCGCATCAACTTGGTGGTCTTTGGCAATTGCTTCAATCTGCTTAAAGGTTGCTAGCTGATCATCAAGCAAGCTAAAATCGTTTAAGGTCTTGCCAATATGCCAATCAGCTGTATGTAAAAAACGCATAGGTTCCTCCTGAAAATAGTGTCTCTAATATTATATATACGCAAAAAATCGTTAAATTCACTTAAAATCTTACATTTTACAGAAGATGTCGGCAGTACACCCCAGCGTAAATCAAGAACGCGATCCGTGATAAAACGTCCCTTTTCACGGTGCCACTCATCGCCCAAGGAATCTGTCCACGAATGCCAATCCATCGAAGCATACTTGGCTACCCAAAGGCCACAATCACTGACACAATTTGCGACTTGCCAAATTGCTGATTCTTGAACATAGATCAATGGCCATATCCCCGTTTGGCGGTGAATTTCATCAACAAATTGCCGTACCCAAGTCGTATCACCCCAGGCAGCATTTTGATATTGTTCCCAATCAACGGCTAAAATTGCCTGGCCGAGCTTATCTTGAATATGCGATAAGAAATAATTTGCTTCCGCGATCGGGTTGCCACCACCAGCATAATGGTAGAGTCCTAAAAGCCGACCAGCATTCTTTGCCAACGAATATTGGTACTTTGGATTTAGATAGCCAGTCCCTTGTGATACTTTAACAATCGTGCCTTGTGCATGAGGGTCAGTCACGATCCAGTCGGCACTTCCTGAAAAAACGTCTATAAAATATAATGCCATTAATTTATTCCTCTTTTGAGTCCCCGCAAGCAACAATAGGCCTCCAATGTTCGGTTTAAACCGGGCGTTGGAGACCATTGTTGTACTGCGCTATTTGTCTTTTATAAAAGTAACTTGATTTATGTCACAGTCTCTGAACTAATCTTAGCTTTTTAAAATAATCCAAACAATTTCTTACGTTGCTGAATCTTTTTAATCTGATGACGACTAATTTCATCCCCGTTAATGATAGCTCGCGCGTTATCTTGGTATTCTTGAGCAACGTCAGCGCCAAATTCACGCGATAACTTTTCAAAGGCTTGTCGCATTTCATATTTTCGTCCCGGAAGGTCATGAGCATCAGAAGCAAAGATATATCCTTGACCAGTCGCAATCAGGTTTTTACTGAATTTTTCGACTTTTTTTCCAAATGTACCAACATAGGAACTAGCGGTGATTTGTGACAGGCATCCTTTTTTCAGCATTTGATAAAGCAAGTCCGGTTCAGCCATGATCTTAGTATTCCGTTCAGGGTGAACAATCACTGGCGTAATCCCCCGTTGTTGAAGGTTAAAAATCATCTGGTTAGTGTAATGAGGTACATCATTGTCTGGAAATTCCAGCATCATATACTTCCCACTCTCATCAGCGAATAAAATATCATCATTATCAAGGGCTTCAATTAGCTGACCATTAATTCGCACTTCTTGTCCAGGAAAGACAGTTAGTGGAATATTATTTTTCTCTAGTTCTTCTTGAAAGTCTTTTGTTCGCGCTAAAACGTCTTGTTTATGGTTTACATAGTGCCCGTTCATATGGTGAGGAGTCAAAAGTGCATGGGTAACCCCGTTTTCTGTTGCTTCTTTTGCAAGTCGCAATGAAATCTCCATACTTTTTGAACCATCATCAATCCCCGGCAGAAGGTGACAATGCAAATCAACCATTACCATTCTTCTCATCCCTTTTTTCACATATTAATATTTTAAGTATAGCAAGTTATAGCGGGATTTTATAGGGACTTAGGACAAAGCTTCACAAAATCCATATTATTTGAGAATGTTGAGAAGGGTCTCCTTGTTGATGACGGCATTTGCTAGCTCGTTTCCTGAAAGAATAGAATTGGCAAGAG
Source organism: Limosilactobacillus reuteri (assembly GCF_034259105.1). NCBI lineage: Bacteria > Bacillati > Bacillota > Bacilli > Lactobacillales > Lactobacillaceae > Limosilactobacillus > Limosilactobacillus reuteri. Next base: position 1,133,280 of record NZ_CP139478.1, read on the forward strand.
CTGCTTTCTTCTGTTGCATTTCAATGATCTTCTCTTCAATTGTGTTTTGTGCAATCATTTTGTAAATCGTTACGTTATTCTTTTGACCAATACGATGAGCACGGTCAGTCGCCTGATTTTCAGCCGCAATATTCCACCACGGGTCAAAATGAATGACAACATCAGCACTCGTAAGATTTAACCCCGTTCCTCCTGCTTTCAGAGAAATTAAAAAGACAGCTGGCTGATCATAGGAATTAAATTCATCAACAAATTGTAAACGATCTGCTTTCTTTGTCTTTCCTTCAATCACAAAGTACTTAATTCCTGCATTAGCAAGTTTTTCTTTTAAGATTGCTAATGCCGATGTGAACTGCGAGAAGAGTAAAATTTTATGATTATCTGCCATTTCATCTTTAATTAAATTCATAGTTGCCTTAATTTTTCCCGAAGGACCACTGTACCCCCTATCTAACAATTGAGGACTGCAACATAGTTCACGAAGACGAGTAATTTCTGCCAAGACTGCTAATTTATTCTGCTGAAACTCTTCATCATTCTGTTTTTGAATCTGTCTTATCAATCTTTGAGCCCGTGCCTGATATAAACTTTCTTGTTTACCAACCATGGGCGTTAAAAATACCTGTTCATTTTTCATCGGTAAATCATTAAGGACATCTTTCTTCACACGACGGAGCATGAATGGTTGTACCAAACGTTTTAAGTCGTCCTGAGCTTGCTCATCCTGATTTTTAATAATCGGTCCTTCATACTGTTTGCGGAACTGCTGATAAGAACCGAGAAAGCCAGGCATCAAGTAGTCAAAAATACTCCAAAGTTCGCTTAACCGGTTCTCAATTGGGGTTCCGGTTAAAGCAAAACGCTGCTTAGCATTGATCGCTTTGACTGTTTTAGCGGCAGCAGTTTGGGGATTTTTAATGTATTGGGCCTCATCAATAACTTCAATATTAAAGACATGCCCTTCATAAAAATCAATATCTCGTTTAGCGGCATCGTAGGAAGTAATAATGATATCCCTTTCTGTACTTTGCGCAAACTGTTTCCGTCGTTCAGCTTTACTACCATCAAGAACAGTTACTTTAAGGTCTGAGGCAAACTTGTTAATCTCATCTTGCCAATTATAGATAACTGCCGCTGGGGCAACAATTAAATTCTGTCCGTTTCCCTGTTCACTTAATAGAACAGTAATAATCTGCAGGGTCTTGCCTAGTCCCATCTCATCCGCCAGCAGTCCACCAAAATGATACTTCATTAAGGTTATTAGCCACTGGACACCATCATATTGGTAGGGACGCAATGTTGCATGAAGATTTGCCGGCACCTTAAAATCTTTCTGCGGAGTTTTAACATCAGTAACTAGCTGGTGCAATTCTGAAGTAGTACGATAATTCAATGCTTCTTGGTGGGATAAAAGATCATCAAGATAAAGAGCACGATACACCGGCAATTTAAGTTCTTCCGCAGTAAAATCACGTGATGAGATTCCCATTTTGCGCAATGTCTCAACTAATTCAGTTAGCGAAGGTTCATCCATCTTCAAGGTTTTCTTGCCCAATTGATAGTACTGTTTATGCGGCCGGAAATCTCTTAGAATTTGCTTGATTTCTTTAGCGGTTAGTTGATCATCACCAAAATCAAGCTTTAAAAGGCCAGAATCAACGGAGATACCGACACTTACCTTAGTAAACGGCTGTTTGTATAACCCATTAAATGCAGGAGTAGCCTTAGTAATTCCTATTTCTTGCAATTCATTGACGCCAGTTGCTAGCAAATTTGTTGCCTCATCAACTAACAGAACTGCTCTAGTCCCGGTTTGATTAAACTTGGTGAAATATTTAGCTAGTACCTGTTCAACTCTTTGCATCAAAAATTGCGGAAGGTCATCAATTTTCTTAATTTTTTGTGTTTTTCCATCAATTTCAGTTGCCAAGTCACAATAAATTTGTTCGTCATGATAATCCAATAAGAAAACTACTGTTGGTAATGGAGGTAAAAACTTTGATAAATCGCGATCTTGGGGCATCTCGACTGAAAACATCGACTGAATCTTGGGTAACACATAGCGGTAAAACTCAGCCATAGTATCAACACCAAAAACAAGATCACTGGTTACTGGAAAAACAGGGTCTAACTTATCAGGGGCTATTCCTGTAAAAGCAGTCCAGGTATGGTCATCAAGGTGGTAATAGGCTGCCTGTCCACGAATAAGGTCAGCCGGAAGGTCAACACTAACATCAAGGTAACGACTTGGATCGTCATCAGCACCATTTGCTTTAATTGAAACTGCTGCTTTTAATGCACGTTCTTCCCGCTTAATAGGCACTTTCCACCGATTATAAAGCGTATTACCGGTCTTTAATATTTGGTCAACTTCATCCATAATCACGCTAGCCAGGGGCAGCTCATTTTTTACGGATGCTTCATAATACCCATCGCGCGTTAAATCAGCGGTCGAGGATAGCTTGATGATCAAGTCTAACCATTGTTTACTATCTTTATCAAGGTTTTCGGGGATAATTTGCTGATCAAAGAACTTTCCTAAATGAAGCCGCTCACCACGGGCAATCCCATTTGTTAAGGTTGTCAAGTTTGGAAACTTATACATATGGTCTGGTACACCTGCCCGGAAGTAAAGGTATTGACCACCATCGTAGTATTCACCGATATTAGCAGTAATGATCGCCTGACTATCAGGATCGCGATCAAGAAAATTAGCTAGCATTTGCCGGGCCGCTTCATTAGTATTCTCTTCAATATTATGTTGATCAAGGTACTTTAACAAGTAATAAAGGGCAACCATTTCAGCAATCTGTTGTCCTTCTCTTGTCTTTATAAAGTCTACCTGGACGTCCACAATCATTTCTCGATTAAAAGCAACTAGCACTGAAAAGTAATATTGTTTAAAACGCCCAGCCACTGAATAATTCCACTTAGCTCCAGGAATTGTGAAATAAGCATCTGCAGCTTTAATTAGGATCTCAGAAATGATTTGAACATCGTCAAGATTAGTAAAGACATGTTCAATCAGCCGTAGCGGAAAGACTTCTTTACTTAGAAAACTTTGCGGATCAACTGGTAAACGGTTTGGCGGAAAAGCTGATTGAAAAACCTCCCCTAATGATTTTTGCGGTTCAATATTTGCCGAATCATCATCAATCGCCTCTAAAGCCGCGGCCATATGTTTACAACGATGGTTATCCTGCGCATAGGGACAATCACAATGAAGTTGAGAAAACTTTCCATTATGGTATCTACCAGTTACTTTATAAGCCCGATTTCCCTTAACGATTGCAGAAAAATTATCGTCTTCATCGATTATTAAGTTTTTAACTTTATCGCGATAGTAGTAATCCCTACCCCGTTCATAAATTCGTTGTGCAAATAGATTACGCCAGTTACTCATGTGTCGATCCTTTCAAATATTGTATTTTCATTGATTATATAGACTAGCATGACGAAAAACAAATTTATTCGTACCGTTTAAGTGTTGCACCAATTCCTACTAGCCCAATAACAGCGCCGAGGGCAATAATCGGAAGTGAAGATTCATCCCCGGTTCGTGGCAAAACATTATTCGTTGTCTTGGCCTTATAAGACTTAGCTAATGAAGGCCGAGCACTGTTATTCCGAGCTGCTTGACCTTTTATTACTACGTTTGGTTGGACGGTATTTTGCTTGGTTTGCGGAGTCACCAATATTTCTGGCACTAGATTATCATTATTAACTTCCACTACCTGGGCAGAAAGATCATTCGCACGCATATTATTTTCTTGGGCAGGATCAACCGTTTCTTGTACAGGCGAAATCTCTTTATTAGCGTCTGCCTGTTTTTCTGTTGCGATGACAGTAACCTGCTCGTTAGTTAAAATCACCGATCCATCAGGAAAAACAATTAAGACATCTTCAGTATGCTTTCCGGGACGTTGAAGGTCGGCTGCAACTTTAGCATCATCTTTCCACACTACCTTTGTTCCCTGAGGCAGCTTATTTTCTTGCTCATCGCCGGGTAAAGTAATAACAGCTTTATTCTGATGATCATCATTTTCAACCGCAATCGCCGTCGTAACTTTAGGAGCAGGAGTTACTCCTGGCTCAACTGTTAGTGGTTCAAGGTTGATTAGCGAGCTATACTTTAAGGCATCAGTTTGTATAGAAAGTTTTTCTTTTGCTGACGCTAACTTTTCTTGTGAATTTGTCTTATTGAGTAAGGCTTGCAATAGCTTGGTTTGCGCATTGATTGCTTGGGATTGCATCATATTGCGCTTATCTTTGGCCTGAGTAAGTAGTTCTTCTTGAAGCGCAAGATTTTGTTTAGCTTGTGACATGGCACTTTCGGCATCTTTAATTTGTTGAGTAGCAGTAATAAGCGGTTGGGAAATCTGCTCTAACTTTTGAAGCAATTTTTGGGCAGCAATAGATGTTTTTTCTGCCTTTTCTACAGCCGACTGCATTTTATTATGTAATTCGACTAATCTTTGTTGAACCTTGTTTAGGGCTTCCTCGTGATTTTCAATTAATTTATTTGTATGATCAATTTTGTCAACATCATCCCATTCATTATAATTAGCGGAACTATAAGAATACGATAATCCATATGAATCGGTACTTATCCAGCCGATATCATCTTTAGGCTTATAATATTTTCCCTCTCTTTGCGCTGCTGCAACCTTATACAATTCCTCTAGTTCTTCTTTTATTGTTACTTTTGCTTGTTCAAGATTCTTGATATTATCTTCGAATGGTCTACCCATTTTCAGATAATTAATGGTTTTCTCGTTTTCTGCAATAATCTTTTTCAAGAAATCAATGTTTCCTTGATAGTTATTCGCAAGAAAATTTTCATACGCTTGATTCTTAGAAATTAGATTTTCTTGGTTGTCATAAGCAATATAATCAAGCATTGATCTTTCGTAAACATTCAATCCCCCACCAGAAGATGCCGTGTATGAAATATTAACTGGTTGCTTCAATAGTTCATAATATTCGTCATGAGCGTTAGTTAAAACTTGTTGAGCATTTTCTTTTGTTTGCTCAAGGGATGATAATTGCTCTTTCCCTAAATTTCAAGAATAAGTTAGCCACTGGACTCAAATAAATAATACTGACCAATTGATTATTGGTTGATGGAGCTGTGATATCTCTTGGTAGAAGGCCTTACGATAGATATCCATTGACGAATGTCCATTAAACATAGCTCGTGGATAGTGATTCATCCAATCATTAGTCGCTATGATCTGAGCACTACTATAGTTATTTATAGCTTCACCTTTGGTAATCTCCTTGCGGAGAAACCGGTTATTGATCTCATTGGATCCACGTTCCCAAGGGGAATACGGATCAGCATAGAAAACATGATCGTGAACTTGTGTTAACTCACTAAATTCTGAACCGTTGTCAGAGGTTATTGTCTTAAAGATGTGATAGTAAGCATCTGTGCCCATTTTCTGGCGTAAATTTATAAAGAACTGATTTACTGCATGCGCAGTTTTACCAGCAATTTTACTCGTGATATTAACTCGTGAAAGGCGATCAGTCATTACTAGTACAACACTGTCATTACCGTTTTTCTGTCCCTGAACTGTATCTAGTTCCCAATGGCCAATTTCGGACCGTTGGTCCGCAGTTTGAGGTCGTTGAGCAATATTAGGCCCTAAGCACCTTTTAGCTTGCGGATGAGTTCGATGATGCTTACGTTTAGGTTTTTCAAAGAGGTCTAAATTGGACGTACGAAGCACACCCTCATTAATCCATTGATATAAAGTTACAACCGACTTTGGGATCAGGGTGCCATCATTCATTAAATCTCGAGCCTTATAAATAACCGCTTGTGGGGAGTAATGGTGGTCGTCAAACTCACCAAGCATTAGCTGATCAGCTAATCGTAAAAATTGCTTTGAAGAATAATATAAGCGACGACGACCAGAATGGCGGTGATGTTCAAGATATGTGGCCTGACCAGCTTCATAACTATAGATGTAGTAAGAATATTCGTAAATCTTACCATTAGATTTTTGACGACGAAGTTGGCGGACCGTACCACGGTTGAGCTCGTTATTAATTGTTTGATGATTAACTCCTAATTGGCGACCAATTGCGCGATTGGAAAGTCCTTGCGACTTTAAAGTCGCAATCATCACACGTTCTTCTTTAGTAAGATGAGCATTCTTTTTATGAGTAGTCAATAAACTAGTAGACATGGTATCATTTAAGTGCGTCATTTGACGGACATCCTTTCATATAGGTTTGGTTCACTTAATATGATACCTGATGTCACGCCGAATGGCGTTTTTTATTTACCACCAACTGGGTGGCTAACTTCATTCTATAATCCACCTAAGTTATTGGGATAAATAAAAAAATAAAGTTGAATAATCGTAGAGATAAACCAGAATTGTATGCCAAAACTATTTTCGTACTGAGAAAAAAACATTTTAAATAAGAAGAGGTGACTAAAAACAGCCAAAATTCTATCTTTTCCCGTATACATCCATGGAAGACACGCTGAAATTAACACTATAATTGCATAAGGAATATAGATTTTAAGAAACCTTTTTTTAATAAATCCGATAAATGTTAGTGGTTTATTTAAATGACTCATATATAAACCAATACCAGAACATAAGAAAAAGATATGTACTCCTGTTCCACCGATACTAGCTAATGATGAAATTATATGAGGCATCTTAGGTGTCATTTGAACCAAATGCATTAAAACAATCGTAAATATTGAAAATCCCTTCAATAAATTTATGATTGGTACATATCTAGTTCCAGCTTTTTTCTGAATAGTTATACCGTGTGGATTTTTCAAAAGAATTCTCCTTTCGTTAAAAAATTAATTTTTTTATTAATTTAACTTCAGTAATTCAACATAAAAATTTAAATTGACATTTCAGGATAATTAAAAACTCCTATATTTCCTAATACTATATCATTATCATTTAAATTAAACTGATTTCTAATTTTATTTCGTTTACGAATATCCGGTTTATAAAGTCTTAAGTCCACACCATTCTGAATTATAATAAATTTTTTATCTTTAAATAACCATTTTCCAGCTTCATCACTACAAGCCATTCTCTCAGTAAGCCCAAAATTAAAAATAGGGTATAGTATTTTATTTATAATGGGGTGTTCTGTTGTCGTATTATGACTGTGTACAATTCTATTTTTACAACCTGCGATTTTCCCAGCAATCAATTCTAAAGCCATTGTGCTACTATTTCCATTTACATGAAGTACATCATAATGATGATTTTTTGGTGGATTATAGAATGAAGTTAGCCACCCAGTTGGTGGTAAATAAAAAACGCCATTCGGCGTGACATCAGGTATCATATTAAGTGAACCAAACCTATATGAAAGGATGTCCGTCAAATGACGCACTTAAATGATACCATGTCTACTAGTTTATTGACTACTCATAAAAAGAATGCTCATCTTACTAAAGAAGAACGTGTGATGATTGCGACTTTAAAGTCGCAAGGACTTTCCAATCGCGCAATTGGTCGCCAATTAGGAGTTAATCATCAAACAATTAATAACGAGCTCAACCGTGGTACGGTCCGCCAACTTCGTCGTCAAAAATCTAATGGTAAGATTTACGAATATTCTTACTACATCTATAGTTATGAAGCTGGTCAGGCCACATATCTTGAACATCACCGCCATTCTGGTCGTCGTCGCTTATATTATTCTTCAAAGCAATTTTTACGATTAGCTGATCAGCTAATGCTTGGTGAGTTTGACGACCACCATTACTCCCCACAAGCGGTTATTTATAAGGCTCGAGATTTAATGAATGATGGCACCCTGATCCCAAAGTCGGTTGTAACTTTATATCAATGGATTAATGAGGGTGTGCTTCGTACGTCCAATTTAGACCTCTTTGAAAAACCTAAACGTAAGCATCATCGAACTCATCCGCAAGCTAAAAGGTGCTTAGGGCCTAATATTGCTCAACGACCTCAAACTGCGGACCAACGGTCCGAAATTGGCCATTGGGAACTAGATACAGTTCAGGGACAGAAAAACGGTAATGACAGTGTTGTACTAGTAATGACTGATCGCCTTTCACGAGTTAATATCACGAGTAAAATTGCTGGTAAAACTGCGCATGCAGTAAATCAGTTCTTTATAAATTTACGCCAGAAAATGGGCACAGATGCTTACTATCGCATCTTTAAGACAATAACCTCTGACAACGGTTCAGAATTTAGTGAGTTAACACAAGTTCACGATCATGTTTTCTATGCTGATCCGTATTCCCCTTGGGAACGTGGATCCAATGAGATCAATAACCGGTTTCTCCGCAAGGAGATTACCAAAGGTGAAGCTATAAATAACTATAGTAGTGCTCAGATCATAGCGACTAATGATTGGATGAATCACTATCCACGAGCTATGTTTAATGGACATTCGTCAATGGATATCTATCGTAAGGCCTTCTACCAAGAGATATCACAGCTCCATCAACCAATAATCAATTGGTCAGTATTATTTATTTGAGTCCAGTGGCTAACTTATTCTTGAAATTTAGGATGATGATTTTTTATAATACTAATTAAATTAAAAAAATATTTCAGTGGATGCTTCTTTCTATTAGGAAATTCATAAAGCAATATATTATGCTTACTTAAATTTCTCTTAATAATGTATTGAACCTTATTAGGTGCCACAATTGAAACTTCGTTTTTTTTTGCTAGAGACATTGCATGACTTATAATAAATGTTGAAATTCCGTTTTTATCTAAATCGACTGTACTAACGAAGAGTATATTCAAATTTTTGAACCTCCCTAACAATAATTCTCAATAGAATCATCATTCATGACTCTCTAATCAAACTCCTTGTTAACAGCTGTCAATGCTGCATGTAATACTTGATCCATATTATAGTAACGATATTGACCTAAACGACCACCAAAGATCACATTATTAGCTTTTTCACTTGCTAACTTTGCGTATTGCTTGTAAAGGTCGTTATTACGTTGATTATTAATTGGGTAATATGGTTCATCACCGCGATGCCAATCAGCTGGGTATTCACGGGTGATCACTGTCTTATCCTTATCACCTTTACCGAATTCAAAGTGTTTATGTTCAATAATCCGGGTATATGGTGTTTCGGCATCAGTATAATTAATTACAGCGTTACCTTGGTAGTTACCAACGTTCTTTTCTTCAGTTTCAAAGCGCAAACTACGATATTGTAATTCGCCTAACTGATAATCAAAGAATTGGTCAATCATTCCGGTAAAGACAATCTTTGGATAATCTTTAAGGTATTCATCCTTCTTATCAAAGAAGTCTACTCCAGTTTCAACATCAATCAAATCACTATCTAACATTTTTTCAACAATCTGGGTGTAACCACCAACCGGAATTCCTTGATAGGTGTCGTTAAAGTAGTTGTTATCGTAAACTAATCGCACTGGCAGACGCCGAATGATAAAGGCTGGCAATTCATTTGCCTTTTGTCCCCACTGTTTTTCAGTATAACCTTTGATGAGCTTTTCATAGATATCGCGACCGATTAAGGAAATGGCTTGCTCTTCCAAATTCTGTGGTTCTTTACCAGCCATCTCTTGGCGTTGCTCATTGATCTTTGCCATTGCTTCTGCTGGTGTCCGCACACCCCACATTTGACTAAAAGTATTCATATTAAATGGCAGGTTATACATTTGTCCTTTGTAGTTAGCTACTGGACTATTTGTATATCGATTGAATTCTGCAAACTGGTTTACATAATCCCACACTTCCTTATTAGACGTATGGAAAATATGAGCTCCATATTGATGAACTTGAATACCATCTATTTTCTTAGTGTAGATATTACCAGCAATGTGATCTCGTTTTTCAATTAGTTTTACACGCTTACCACGTTTAGCAGCTTCATAGGCAAAGGTTGCACCAAAAAGGCCTGTACCTACTACTAAATAATCATATTTCATACTTAATCAATAACCTCTTATACTTAATTATCCTTATAGATATCTACAGCTATATTCCTAAAATTTTATCCAAACGCTCAAAATATTCTTTTTCATAAAATTTATTAATACTTCGAGTTATACTTTCAGAATTATAGTATTTACTATTTACATATTCTAATTTATTTACAAAGTCATTAATATTCCTACTTTTGTAAATAACTCCATTTTGACTATTAATAATATCACTACTGCCATAAAAATCTGCAACTATACAAGGAATTCCCCGAGATAATGCTTCTAGCATTACCATAGGTAGTCCTTCATATTTAGAGGACAATACTAAACAATTTGGATGAACTTTAGTTATAATTTCTTTCCAAGGATCATCAGTCCATTTATGAAAAGTACAAAACTTAATCAGATCTTCATTTTTTAAGAAGTTGAAAATTTCTCCATTTGTAGTATCCGCTCCAAAAAGATCAATATGTATTTTCCCTTTATAATTTTTCACAGCATTAAAAAGTTCAATTAAATTTTTCTGACCGGTAAGCATAATCTTTCCAACATACACTACTCTTAACACTGAAGTATTATCAGGAATATTCTTCTCTCCTTTATATTTTGAAATAGGATTAAAAATCAATCTTATCTTTTTTTCAGGCTCTCCCAATTCAATTAATTGTTTCTTTATTGAAGTACTAATTGCTAGATGAATATCAGCATATAATATATTCTTAGGATTAAATAAATTTTGATTATATAATGAATAATGTATCCATGAATATATTTTCCACTTTTTTTTCAAAATCTTTCTGTAAAAATAAGCTAACTTAATTATATTCGCGCCTAATATAATTAACCTATCATCATTTGAAGTTGAATAAAAAATTCTATTTAAATAAAACAATTTTTCAATCTTTGTATGACCTGTAAAATGAACAATGTTTACGTTAGAATTTATTTTTGTTAACCATGATCTATTTTCAGGCTCCAAAGTCAAAAATAGATCAACATTTTTATTTAATTCTGCTAAGTGATTAACTACAGCAACCACTACAGTTTCTGTTCCACCATTTCCTGAAACAGGCGCACATATAAAACGATACCTCATGATCTCTCCTTATTTTTTATAATATTAAATGCCAGCTTAATTATTGGAGTTCTTAAAACTATTAACAAAATAATGTATATGATTGTTGCAGATACAATGTCAATAATTAATACAAAAATTGCATTTAGTTTTAACTCGTTATTTAAGAATACACCCCAAATAAATATTATGATTCCAGAAACCGTATATTTAATTGTCCCAGAAAATAGTTTCTTATAATTTAATAATTTTTTTACAACTATTATTTGATAAAAAGTAACACTAGTTTTCGAAATAACAGTAGATAAAATGGCCCCATTTAATCCCCATAAATTAATTAATGGTATATTTAGTACTATGTTTATAATTGCACCTAAAAAAACTGAAATATTGAATTCTTTAACTTTATTAATAGGCAATAAATACTGTGTCCCAATAGCGTTACTCCAACCAATCATTACAATGATTATTGACTCAATCATCATTGCATTTATAACTGGAAAATATCCTGGTCCATAGTAAATAGGCACTAGAAGTTTAGCTATAGAAGCTAAACCGAACATCATAGGCATTGAAATCGCAGTAACAAAATTAAAAGAAGTATATAATAAATTATTTACTTTTTTCATATTACCGCTTGAATAAGCATTTGCAACATGCGGTAACATTACAGTACCTGTTGCAGTTATAATTCCAATCACCATATGTATTAAATTATCTGAATATTGGTAGTATCCAGATGATGTTTCACCTGAAAATACTCCAAGCATGGTCCTATTAATTTGAAGATATATTGTTGTTGCAATTTGAGGTAAAAAAAGAGCAAAAGTTGGATAAAGATGCTTTAATATATTTATTTTGAACTTCAATCTATTAGTCAAAATCTTCCTCATATGAGGCCAAAGAGTTAAATTTCCTATTAAAGAGGATAAACCTAAAATAATAATATATTTTGTTAAATCTGAGGAATTCCTAACTACAGCAAATATCCTAAATTTCAAGAATAAGTTAGCCACTGGACTCAAATAAATAATACTGACCAATTGATTATTGGTTGATGGAGCTGTGATATCTCTTGGTAGAAGGCCTTACGATAGATATCCATTGACGAATGTCCATTAAACATAGCTCGTGGATAGTGATTCATCCAATCATTAGTCGCTATGATCTGAGCACTACTATAGTTATTTATAGCTTCACCTTTGGTAATCTCCTTGCGGAGAAACCGGTTATTGATCTCATTGGATCCACGTTCCCAAGGGGAATACGGATCAGCATAGAAAACATGATCGTGAACTTGTGTTAACTCACTAAATTCTGAACCGTTGTCAGAGGTTATTGTCTTAAAGATGCGATAGTAAGCATCTGTGCCCATTTTCTGGCGTAAATTTATAAAGAACTGATTTACTGCATGCGCAGTTTTACCAGCAATTTTACTCGTGATATTAACTCGTGAAAGGCGATCAGTCATTACTAGTACAACACTGTCATTACCGTTTTTCTGTCCCTGAACTGTATCTAGTTCCCAATGGCCAATTTCGGACCGTTGGTCCGCAGTTTGAGGTCGTTGAGCAATATTAGGCCCTAAGCACCTTTTAGCTTGCGGATGAGTTCGATGATGCTTACGTTTAGGTTTTTCAAAGAGGTCTAAATTGGACGTACGAAGCACACCCTCATTAATCCATTGATATAAAGTTACAACCGACTTTGGGATCAGGGTGCCATCATTCATTAAATCTCGAGCCTTATAAATAACCGCTTGTGGGGAGTAATGGTGGTCGTCAAACTCACCAAGCATTAGCTGATCAGCTAATCGTAAAAATTGCTTTGAAGAATAATATAAGCGACGACGACCAGAATGGCGGTGATGTTCAAGATATGTGGCCTGACCAGCTTCATAACTATAGATGTAGTAAGAATATTCGTAAATCTTACCATTAGATTTTTGACGACGAAGTTGGCGGACCGTACCACGGTTGAGCTCGTTATTAATTGTTTGATGATTAACTCCTAATTGGCGACCAATTGCGCGATTGGAAAGTCCTTGCGACTTTAAAGTCGCAATCATCACACGTTCTTCTTTAGTAAGATGAGCATTCTTTTTATGAGTAGTCAATAAACTAGTAGACATGGTATCATTTAAGTGCGTCATTTGACGGACATCCTTTCATATAGGTTTGGTTCACTTAATATGATACCTGATGTCACGCCGAATGGCGTTTTTTATTTACCACCAACTGGGTGGCTAACTTCATTCTATAATCCACCCTCCAAGCAAATCATAAAAAAGTGCAAATTCGCTATAAAACGTTTCACTTTTAACATGAATATTAAGATACTGGGATAAATCTGCCCTGTCAACGTCTTTTTAAAACACTTTCACCCTGTTTTATCGTTCGCTAAGACGGTAGATTTTTTGGTAAGTTAACGGTACTCAAGAGCTCTTGAGAATATTTTCAAAGGATGTTCTCAATAATGAATTATAAAAAAATTTCTGACGGTTTAACTTTTCTGATGAGTGATAAGCGGATTACGATTGTCCATGGAGTATTAAAGAGTCTCGGGATCTCACCGCGCCGGGACGACTATGATGATTTTGTCCAAGATGCTTCGATTATCTTTGCCCAGGCCTACGCTGATTTCTTACAGGAGACAGATGAGGTCGAAAATGAACGGGATTTGATGTGCTTTGCTTACCAACGGATGCGCTGGCGTTTACTGGATCGACTGCGGTGGCAACAACTTGAAGCCCTCCTTTTTAACTACACCCTTGACAACGAAGACGATGATCATGACTACGACGAGACAATGGTTGACCATTCAGCGACCGCGCCATTTGCTCACCTGGAAAATAGCGACTTTCTTAACTACCTCTACCACCACTGTCCCCGCGTTCAACAACGGTATTTGATCGCCAAACTCAATCACCATTTGAGTGACCGGCAGATTGCAGACGAGTATCGGGTTAGTCGGGCAGCCGTTTCGCAATGGCGGCGAGGAGTGATTACCCGTGCCCACCAGCTTCGTGCTAAAATGAAGGGAGAGTTTTGAGGTGAGAATGTGGAAAAACATGAAATTGACCATCAAGCTAAGTGGCTTCATATTAAATATGATGGCGAAGATCGTGATGATGAGTGCGTTAATGAGCTTAGCATTTATCAGAACGCTGACGAACCGGAGCTGCAAATGCTGGTGTCAAATATTGATTTTGATAATATCAGCCATGATAATACTTTTGCACTGACAAAAGAAGACGCGAAAGTATTGATTGACTACTTGCAAAAGTGGATAGAATAGAAAAGGGACTGTGACATAAGTTAAGTTACTTTCATAAAAAGCAAATACGCAGTACAACAATGGCCTCTAACGTCCGGCAAAACCGAACGCTAGAGGCCTATTGTTGCTTGCGGGGGCTCGAAAACGAAGTCACAAGTGACTTCTGTCTCGCTCCCTTTCTATTCACTTACTTGATCTTTTCGCGATCAAAACTTTCACCCAACATCTTCCAATAATCCATAATCATTGCAAAGTCGATGGGGCCTTGAATTCCGAGGTCGAGTTGGGCGATCTTTTGTAACTCGTTACTCAATAAGACCCGGAAATCAGTTAATTTAATAATCGTCGAATGGGGCGCTGGTGGTACCAGACTAAGGACGTGATCCATGAGGTCTTCAATCAAACCAGCATAGAAGTCCATTAAGTCCTCACTTGGCAAGGCAGTTGGTTCTAATAAATGCTCTCGCTCTTTGTCAAAAATCTTATACCAGTGCGACATGGAGTTCCAGTACGCATTGTAGAGGCGTTTGCTTTCCTTATCAGCGTATGCTAACTGGTAACGGCTTAAAACTTTCCACTGTTCTAACAAATCAACATAGAGTGATTCATGAGGGAAAGCCGTGTCTTCCCGGGTTTCCTTAATAAAGTGCTCCAAATCATCAGTCATCTGAACCGGTGTTTTCATTTTCATTTCTCTCATTTTCCTTTTACATTAGTTTGTTGAATGGTGATCGGTGTTTTTAGTTAATCTTTGCCATAAAACTGCGCAGCTGCAATGGCACGTTGCCATCCCCGATACAAGTCAGCTGCCTCTTGCGGATCCATTTGTGGATCAAACTGGTCGCCAATCCGCGATAGCTTCCGTAACTCATCCTGGTCTTCCCAGAAATCAACGGCCAAGCCAGCGAGGAAGGCTGCTCCCAGGGCGGTTGTTTCTTCCATCGCTGCCCGCTTGATTGGCGTTTGTAAGATATCGGCCTGGAACTGCATCATGAAGCTGTTCCGTGATGCTCCCCCATTAACCGTTAGTGCTGTTAGTGGTAATTGGGTGTCCTTGACCATCGTATCGACAACATCTTTGGTCTGGTAGGCAATGGCTTCCAAGGTTGCACGGATGATATGTCCCCGTTCAGTTCCACGGGTAAGGCCAAACATTGCGCCCCGCACTTCTTGATCCCAGTACGGTGCGCCCAACCCTGTAAAGGCGGGAACGACATAAACGCCGCCAGTTGTCTTGGCATCGACAGCCATTTGTTCGGACTCGCTGGCCTTCTTAAACATCTTGAGGCCATCTCGCAACCATTGAACGGCAGAACCGGCCACAAAGATACTTCCTTCAAGCGCGTAATGGGTTTGTCCGTCCAGGCCGTACGCAATCGTCGTCAACAAGCCGTTATCCGAAAGTGTGGGTTTTAGTCCCGTATTCATGACAATGAAGGCTCCGGTCCCATAAGTGTTCTTGATTGAACCTTTATCATAGGCGGCTTGACCAAAGAGGGCTGCTTGTTGGTCACCCGCAATCCCAGCAATTGGAATCTGGACACCATAGAAGTGGTAATCACCCGTATAACCGTAAATGGCTGAACTTGGCTTTACTTCTGGCAGAAGCGACTGCGGAATCTCAAGCAAGTCAAGGATATCTTGATCCCACTCGAGGGTATGGATATTAAAAAGCATCGTCCGACTAGCGTTAGTCACATCCGTTGCGTGGACCCGCCGTCCTGATAAATTCCATAGTAGCCAGGTATCGATGGTCCCGAACATCAAGTCGCCCTTCGCCGCTTTTTCCCGGGCACCAGGGACATGGTCAAGAATCCACTTGATCTTGGTGGCCGCAAAATATGAATCAATCACTAAGCCGGTCTTCTTGTGGATCATATCCTTATAACCATCTTTAATTAATTGTTCAGCAATATCGCTCGTTTGCTTTGATTGCCAGACAATTGCGTTATAAATCGGCTTACCGGTATGGCGATCCCAAATAACCGTCGTTTCCCGTTGGTTAGTAATCCCAATCGCCGCAATCTTATAGGGTTTGATCTGGGACTTAATCATTACGTTTGAAATCACCGACTGAACGCTATCCCAAATCTCTAGCGGATCATGTTCGACCCACCCTGGTTGCGGGAAGTATTGGGGAAATTCCTGTTGACTGATCGCAACTTTATTTCCGTCATGGTCAAAAATAATCACCCGTGAGCTCGTCGTTCCTTGGTCAATCGCCATGATATATTGTTGTTCACTCAATTATATTCATCCTTTCGCTGCTAATTGCGAGCAGTTTCTACCTATATAATAGGAAGAAACTTGATGGATTTTAGATCATACAAAAAAGCCACCGTGCAAAGACTGAACTGCCTCCCCCGATGACTCTCTTGTTGTTACTTGTCGCTGACCATCTTACCAGCTACACTATAGTGGTCTTTGCGCATCTCATTCAACACGATATGCACCCGTTCAGCAGGAACGTTGGCATTCTTTGAAATTGCTGCTGTAACATCCTTTACGAGAGCCTTTAACTGCTCATCGGTCCGGCCTTCAATTAAGTCAATATGAACTAATGGCATAATCCGTGCCTCCTTCTAAATTCATTTAAAATCTTACCATAAGAGCGCTTTTACGGCAATTACATTAACGAAAAATATTTTAATTAACGCCGCGCAAGGCTTCACGAACCTCTTCGGCTGCTTTCCGGTCCCCAGTAAAGAGGATATGATCACCATACTCGATAATCGTATCACCATGCGGGTCAATTGGCTTGCGTTTCCGGAAGATCCGACTAATCGTAATGTTATTAACAAATGGCAATGTATGCAGTTCGCGCCCAGTATAACGTGAATTAAGGACAGTTGCTTCATATAATCCAGCTTCGGTATCAGTCAGCATCTGCAAGATCAATGGTGATTCAATCAACGCCCGTAAGACACTGCTTTGGACATTGAAGCTATTAAAGATTTCAATCCCTTTTTCACGAAGCGCACTGATATCTTTCGGGTCCAGCCGCGGATTGTTTTGGCTGGCAATGACCCGTTTTACCCCATGTTCCTTAGCGATCTGAGCTAGACGCGCTGACTTATGATCATTTAAGAACCCAACAACAATATCACAATCAAAGTATCCTCCCTGCTCAAGGGCCTCCGCGTCAAGCTTAGGCAGATACTCTAAATGCTTCACCTGACTATTATAGGTCTTGAAGTTATTTTCATTATCTGTAACCATCCGCACGTCATACCAGTTCTTATATAATTGTTGGGAAATCGGAACAGTTAAGGTGTTGGTTCCGATAAAATTAACCTTTTGCTTGATCAAATCAGATTTTTCAAGCTTATACATTGAATTGAAGACGATTGGCGCAATGATACAGACAATTACGGCGGCCAATGTAAAGGCATCGGATTGCGCACCAGTAATTGCATGCAAATTCCGTGCAACTTGCAAGGTTGGTAATACCAAGGTAATCGTTGTCGCTACTAAAAAGCTGCCGGCAAATGAATTGCGGGGCTTAAAACGGCGCCGATAAATGAACATGGTTGGCGATTTAGCAAGTAAAAAGCCGATGACCAAAATCGGAATCAGGGCTAGTGCTTGGTGGTTAGCAAATAAATTCTTCAAGTCAAGGCGGTCACCCGTCATGATAAAGAAGAATGGAATCAGAAAACCATAACCAATTGAGTTTAACCGGTCTTCAGTTGCTTCACTTGGTTCAAGCAGTTTCATGACCATCCCGGCGAGGAAGGCTCCCAGGATATTTTCCGCTCCCACCGTTTCGGCGATTGTTACTAAGGCGAAGATCAAGAAGAAAGCTAACCGAATATCAAGTTGAGTGGTTGATTTGGAAATTTTATTAAACCAAATAAACGGTTGCTTAAAACGCCACAAGAGGAAAAAGGCTGCCAAGAAAAGAAAGACAATTAAGCCCAGGCGCTTGGCATTGCCCCCATTGATCGATGCATAGAAGGTCAATGCGAGCATCGGAACCACTTCCCCTAATACTGCTGTCAATAAGAGGGTCTGTCCCACTGGTTTTTGTAAAATGTCCTTTTCTTTTAACGTTGCGATAACAACACCGAGTGCGACGGTTGAAAAAATAATTGTCGCTAACAAAATATCGCTAAATAAGTGCAAACGGCTAATAATTAAAGCAATCACAAATGAAGAAACAACAATGAGGCCAAATACCTGTGAAGCCATAATTACTGGCGATTTACTATCACGTTTTTTCCCGGGGGTCTTACGAAAAAGATCAAAATTAATCTCCATTCCCGACAAAAACATCAACATAATAACCCCCAATGACGACAAGAAATTCAATGTCCAATTGGGGTTAACGATATTAAAAAAGCTTTTTCCGAGAATAATACCGGTTAAGATTTCCGCAATCGCCGTCGGAATCGAGGAAACCTTAAACCGTGCCATAATAATAGGAATAATTAACGCCGCTAACATAACAATTAACAGTGATAATTGTTGCATATTATCCTCTCCTTTCCTATTTTATACAGCAATATTATATACTTCTTAACTTGAAATTAAAATATTCCAACTAAATCGACTTAAATCACCGTTCGCGGTACAATTAATACAATACGCAAAAGGAGAATGTATTATCTATGGGGAATAAATTAACCGCATGTACAAGTATTTTAATTGGTAAAGGGGCCAGCATCGACGGCACAATCATGATCGGTCGAAACGAAGATGCCAAAGCTGCCTGGCCCAAGCATATGGTTGTTCACCGCCGTGGGGAGATGCCCAGCCACTTCATCTCTAAGGATACCCGTTTAGAGCTCGACTTGCCAGAAGAAAGCGCTCAGTATACGGCAACTCCGGAATGGACAGATAAAGACGGGCTGTTTGAAGAAGACGGGATTAATGAGTATGATGTGGCAATGAGTGCGACTGAAAGTGCTTATTCTAATCCCCTCGTTTTGGGCTATGATCCACTGGTTGAAAATGGTCTAAATGAAGAAGCAATGATCACTGTGGTTCTGCCATATGTTAAGACGGCACGTGAAGGGGTCCAACGCCTCGGTAATTTGATTGCGAAGTACGGAACCGGCGAAACAAACGGGGTACTTTTTGCTGATAATGACGAAGCTTGGTACTTCGAAACCGGTGCAGGTCACTACTGGGTTGCGCAACGGATTCCAGATGATTCATATGCGGTGGTTGCCAACCAACTGGCAATTCAAGAAATTGACTTTAATGATCCGAATAATTTCATGTTCCATCCGGGAATTCAAGAATTCGTTGAGAAGCATGACTTGAACCCAGATCCATCCACCTTCAATTTCCGCAAAATCTTTGGGACAGCTGATCGGTCAGACGCGATTTACTCTGAACCGCGGGTATGGGCTGGTCACCAAATGTTTAGCCCCCGGCAAGCAACAGAGGAGACCCCGGAATCAACTGAATTGCCATTTATCATGAAGCCGGATCATAAGTTATCAATTTTTGATGCCCAGAACTATCTCAGTAACCACTATGAGGGAACCGAATTCGATCCCCTTGGGCACGGTGAACACGCCCATAAGTACCGGCCAATTAGTTTAGCTAAGACCCAAGAGTCACATATTTTACAGACGAACCGACCGGGCGCTAATATTCACTGGTTAGCAATGGGGGTCGCTGTTGAAAGTACCTATGTGCCATTCTTCAACGGCATTACTGATACACCAGCCCCTTACAAGCGTGGGAAGCTGCCGGCTCAGCTCAACTCTGCTTACTGGATTTTCAAGCATGCCAGTGTGCTAGTTGACAGCCACCTACACGATTTCCTTCCATTATTACGAGACGTACAAAAGGAACGAAACGCCGCGGCCATTAAGATGATTGCCGAAACTGATCATCGCCTCCCGAGTCTCAAAGGAGAAGCACGTGCAACCTTCTTAACGCGGCAAAGTGACGGTTATGCCACCGATACATTGAACGCATATAAGAAATTAAGCCTTGAGCTAATTACAAAGATGACTGATTATTGTGAATTAAACTTTAATACGGATGAGAACCTGTAAGACAAAAAAGAAGCAGCTCCTAAGTTGGAAGTTCCAGCTTAGGGGCTGCTTTTTGTAGGCTTTACAATTTTAAGTACTGATGGATTTAACATCAGGGCTTTATTTGTTTAAAATTTAAAATAAAAAAGCGAAAGATGGTTGGACCCCGTCTTCGCTAAGAAAGGACCATCTTTCATGAACAATTCTATCAAAACTATCTTAGGAATTAAAGATCCTTACCTCAAACTAGATGAAAAGAATTTTGATAACCCAATTGAAGATCAACCTAATCAAATCATTGTCCATCTTATTCAAACTTACCCCATGCATTGCCCAAAATGTGGACACTTAATGTGTAAAAATGGCTATAAAACAGTTAATTGCTTGGGACCAGAGCTTCACTTTAAGCCAACAATCTGGTCGATTAAAAAGCAAAAATATATCTGTAAAGCTTCTTCTTCTTGTCCTGAAGTAGTTACTAAATTAGCAGCCGTTGAAGATATTCATTATCGTAATCATATCTCTTTAGCGATAAAACAACGGGCAATGATGCTTCTAACAAAAAACGAATCACAAAGTGATTTAGCCAAAGAATTAAATGTCTCTGACTGGACAATTAGACGAGTCATTACAAATCTTGATCAGTTTTTTAAGCCTAACTATCATTGGTTACCTCGCCATATTGCCTTTGATGATTTTAAGTCTGGTCGCTTTGCCCCCAGCGGAATGAGTATGATTCTAATGAATATTGAAAATAAGCGGACGCTTGATATTATCTTGTCACGTAAAAATAGCTATCTGCGAAAATACTTTCTTCGATATGACCGTTCAGCACGCTTAGCAGTTCAAACAGTAACGGTTGACTTGTACACTCCTTACCGCCATTTGATTCATGAGCTTTTCCCCCACGCTTTAATTATCGCTGATCATTTTCATATTGTTGCTCAAGCATATCGTGCATTTAACAAAATTAGGATCCAAGTAATGAATCGTGCCGGTGCTGGCACTCATAAATGGCGTGCACTTAAGCACTTTTGGAAATTACTCCTAACGCCTGCTAATGAGCTTAAATATGATAATTATTGGTCAAGGCGTAACTTTAGTTACGCTCAATTAACCGATGTGGAAGTCATTCATCGTCTTCTAAGCTTTGATAATGAACTAAAAAGGGCTTATGAATACTATCAAAACTTAATTCTGGTGATTGCTCATCGTAGCAAGAAAGAATTAAAAAACTTACTCGCGATTAAATGGACGCAGCTTCCCCAAGCACTGCAAAAAGTTCAGCGTACTCTTCGCAGACATAAACAAGAAATTTACAATAGTTTTAAATATGATACCTATACAAATGGTCCCGTTGAAGGAACTAACAATAAAATTAAAGTTATTAAACGAACTGCTTATGGCTTTCGTAATTTCTTTAATTTCCGAATTAGAATCCTCCTTGCATTACCAAATACCTACATTGCAATAAACTGGAGAAATAAACAAACAGCTCATGCCAAAGTCCAGGCACAAGCTGCTTAGTAAAATTATTTTATTTTCTCATCAGTACTTCTTGACGAAGAGCCAGACAATGCATCGAGTATTACTGTAAGTAATTAAGCAAGCATTGCATAAGCGTTAAGTCATTGCAATAAACCCTTGCTCTCCGCATTGTTATAATAATTACCATGTGATAAATTTTATAACTTATCCATACTTATAGAATAACAGGATTTAGATAAATTTCAATACATAAGTTGATGTTTTTTGCCGTTTTTAGGCCTTTTTGCGAATTTTGCTGTCTCTTAATGCTGATAAATGAAGTTTTCCATCCCATTGTTTCAGAAATGTTAAATTTTGATTTCGATTGTCATTAATAGAAAGTTTAAGTATTTACCAGTAATCATTGGCTGGCTTGTATTTATCAATTGATATGAAGGTCCTCTTCTCTATGCAAATAAAAAACGAGGATCAAAGAGTTTTACTTCTTCAAATCCTCGTTTATCTTAATTTTGATGATGTTTTTCAACTGCCGTAACTAGTTCTTCCAATGATTGACTTCCAAAAATAACTGGGTCATCATCAATCATCGTCGCTGGAACACTCATAATCTTCTTTTCTTTCCGTAATTCTGGGAAATGCTGCAAGTCAATCATCGTGGCAGTAATTCCCACATTCAGAGAAGCCATCCGTTGACAAGCCGCAACAACATCAGGGCAGAAATGACAAGTTAAGGAAACGCCAATCCGAATCTTAGTAGGCGCAAGTTTCTTAATTCGTTCTACCAATTCTGGTGCAATTGTTTGTCCAGGACCAGCAACGTTGTAAACACCTAAAACTAAGGAGTTTAATTCGTGACCAGTTGGAATCCCCGCATAATGTAAGCCAGTATCATTACCATCTGCATCAAGCAAGCGCAATTGTGGTAAGTACTTTACGTCCGCTGGTGCCGGTTTAGTCTCCATCTGCAGGTGCTGATCAAGTGAAGCGAATTCTTCAACAAAGCTAACTAACTGATTGCTAAGCTCTGTCTCATTGGTTAACACTTGGAGTTTAATATCCTTGGTTAAACGGGCAAAGATTGGTTGTAACTGTTGGTCAATCTCAGCTGGCAGCCAGCTTCCTTCATGTGGCGTGGTGTTTTCTTGTTGGCTAAGTTCGCTCGTCTGTCCCACGGTCTTAGCAGGCTTTTTGTTAGTTTCTGCATGAATTGGGATACCTTGCTTTTCCTTTTGCAAAATAACGTATCGTTCTGCAGCAGTAGATGCAACCGCCCCATCAGATGCAGCTGTCACGATCTGGCGAAGATTTTTATGGATAACATCCCCAGCAGCGTAAACGCCATCGATGTTTGTCTTACCATTTTCATCCGTCATGATATAGCCCCGATCATCCAAATCAAGGATATTAGCTAATGCTTTCGTTGCTGGTTGCGTACCAATATAAATGAACATCCCAAATGTCTGGTCACCATCATCGACATGGTAAACCGTCTCTTCGCCAGTCTTATTATTAACCAAGGTAGCAGTAGTAAGGTAATCATCCCCACTAACTTCCTTTACCTCAGTATTGTATTCCACACTAACTTTAGGATTATCCAAGGCACGCTTAGCCGTCAATACAGGACATGCAAAATGATCGCCACGAACTAAAACAGTAACGTGCTTGGCAAAGCGGCTCAAATAGTCAGCTTCTTCAGCGGCCGCATATCCGCCACCAACGACAAAGACTTGAAGACCGGTAAAAAGTTCGCCATCACAAGTTGAGCAATAAGCAATTCCCCGTCCACGGAATTCATTTTCACCGGGAAAACCAACTTTTTTAGGGTTAGCACCAGTCGCAATAATTACGCTTCGGGCAGTATATTTTTGACCACTCTTGCCAATCAATGTCTTAACTTCACCAGTAAGATCAAACTTTTCAACCGCATCATGTTGAATTTCAACCCCAAAGCTAGCGACCTGGCTTTGCATCTGGTTCATCAATTGGGTACCGTCGACTTTTTCGACAGCTGGATAATTATAAACCACCGAGGTCGTTGTTACCTGACCGCCGACAGTATCTCCTTCTAAAATCAACGTATCCAAGGTTGCGCGTCCAGCATATAAACCAGCAGATAATCCCGCTGGTCCAGCACCAACGATGATTAAATCATATAAATGTTGTTCTGCCATTTAGCTCACCAAATTAAAGCTTACCAACTAGATTAAGACTTGGCTTAATTGAATCTTGGCCTGGCTTCCAGTTCGCTGGGCAGACTCGGTCACCATGTTCACGAACAAATTGAGCAGCTTGGAGTGTCCGTAAGATCTCATCAGCACTCCGACCAATTCCCATATTATTAATTGTGTAGGATTGGATAATACCATCAGGATCAACAATGAAGACTCCCCGGTATGCTTGACCAGCGTCTTCGTCAAGAACATCGAACATCCGGGCTAACTTACCAGCTGGATCAGCAAGCATTGGATATTTGATCTTGCCAATCTTGTCAGAAGCCTGAGCCCATGCCTTGTGGACAAATTCGGTATCCTCAGAAACAGAGTAAATCTCAGCGTTTGCTTTCTTGAAGTCTTCGTACTTATCTTGCAAAGCTTCCAATTCAGTTGGACAAACAAATGAGAAGTCAGCTGGGTAGAAGAAGAAAATACTCCACTTACCTAAAACATCCTTCTTGGATACTTCGGTTGTTTCACCGTCATGATAAGCATTTACCTTAAAATCTTCAATTTCATGTCCTACAAAGTTCATGTATATCCTCTCCTTAAATTAGAATCATTCTTAACTACAACTCTTAGTATAATCTTTTTATGCTAATTTGCAAGTAATTTTAGAATAATTCTAAAAAGATCAAATTTCCTTGCCGAAGATTTTCGTCTTAATCGCCTGTCCAGTTGGGGTTCCAGCCAGTCCACCGCGGCCTGTTTCCCGTAAATCAACTGACATTGACCGGCCAACCTTATCAAGAGCAGAAATACATTCATCGGCCGGAATCATACTCGTACAACCAGCGAGTGCCATATCAGCTGCAATTAACGCGTTTCCAGCTCCAATCGCATTTCTTTTAACACAAGGGATTTCTACCAAACCGGCAATCGGGTCACATACCAAGCCTAACAAGTTACTAAGAGCAATTGCCAATGCTTGACTGCTTTGTTCTGGACTACCACCCGCTGCTTCAACAGCCGCCGCGGCAGCCATTGCCGATGCTGAACCAACTTCTTCTTGGCAGCCGCCTGTCGCGCCAGCAATTCCCGCATGATTGGCAATAATTAAGCCCAACCCACCAGCAGTAAATAAGAAGCGAATCATCTGATCTTCACTAAGGCCTAATCGTTGTTCTAACATAAAAAGAGCGCCAGGAAGAGTCCCGGATGAACCGGCAGTCGGGGTTGCGCAGATGACTCCCATTGCTGCGTTAACCTCGTTAGTTGCGATCGCATTTTCCACGGCAGCCATCATAACATCACCAGAGAGGGTCTTTCCTTTTGCACGATATTTTTTCAGCTTAATCGCTTCGCCTCCAGTTAAACCAGTTTTTGACCGAACTCCCAGCTCATTTTCACCTTGTTTAATTGCGGCTCGCATCGTCAGTAAGTTTGATCGCATCCGTTGCCAAACTTCTTTTCGATTGCTACCAGATTCATGACATTCTGCCTCAATCACTAGCTCGGACAATGCTTTTTGCTGAATTTCTGCAGTTCGCACTAAATCTTTAACACTTTGATACATCGCTCTTTCTCCTAAAGACAAATTGCAGCCGGGTACTTCTTTTCAAAATAAGCAATCGTCGCTGGCTGCATCGGGTTTTTAATATCGTAAACATAAATATCACAATCATCTGCCCGTAATACTTGTCGCCGGGTAAATGGTGCTTTTTCTTCCAAATCAGTATTGATCGCCAGTGCATTGGCCATCTGTTTACTATAATCGCGAAAGATAACAATTGGTAAGGGACCCGCTGGTAAAATATCAACACCATCAAAGCTAATAGCCCTAATTTCAATTATCCCGCCACCGATCGAACAACCAGCAACCGTTACCCTCGTCTTATCACCAGTCATTTGAAGGATGGCTGTGTTAGGATGGTGAATCGGGCTTTCACCCTCTTCTTCAACAAAGCGAAGGTCCATTCCTCCTTGGCGAGCAATCATTGGCGCCGATGGAACTCGTGAATCGTCTGGCGCAAATCCTAGCAATCCCGCCGCAATTGCATAGTCTGTTCCATGACCACGATGCGTCCGAGCAAAAGATCCATAATAGTGAACGGTTACTTTAGGTGGAACCGTGCCAAAAAGTTTATTTGCGACTCGACCAATCTTGACCGCCCCTGCAGTATGCGAACTAGAAGGACCAATCATTACTGGTCCAATAATATCAAAAACACTTTTATAGTTATTTTTCATGTTGTTGTTCCCTTAAAAATAAAATAGAGATTGAAAGAAAAATCATGTTTTTCTCAACCTCTTCATTATAACTACTTTTTCTTTTTATGAAAGCCAAGAAATGACCAGAAGCCGCGATGACCACCAGATTTTTTCTTCGGTTTCTTTTCTGCTTTTCGATCTTCTTTGGCAGCCTTTTCAGCAAGTACTTTTTGCTTGGCGAGAATTGCCTCCCGCTTTTGCCGCTCTTTTTCAGCCTCTTTTCGGGCTGCCATTGCCTTTTTAGCCCGTGCTGCCCGTTGCTGAGCAGCTTCTTTCATTAATTGTGGCCGCATCTGTTCCATTGTATCAAACATTGTTGCCACCTTAATAGCTGTCTTATTGGCTAAGGCTTGATCAGTATTTGAAGCCACTTCAATATTATGGGCTGCCGTAATCTCACGTTCCCAGTATTGTTGTGTCTTAATAGGTAAACTAGTAAACTCCTGGCTCCGTAAGAACTGACCTGCTCGTGATAACTGCATCTTCAACGAATGCTTATCCGTTTGCTGACCATTTAATGCTTTTCGCGAATTATAAATCGCTTGATCAACAAGGTCGACCATTGCTTGTGGTTCATTATATCCCTCTTTATGCTCTTGAAGGACATCCTCCCCCATTCTAATGGCTTCATCATAAAGGCCCTTAGAACGATCAGTCCCATTAAAGTATTTATATGTTTGCCTTACACGTACTTGATCAGCTACATCTTTACTTAGTTGATCAAAAACTACTTTTTCGTTCATTAGATTTCCACCGCCCGACTTTACTCGTCTACTATTCTTAGTATAGCAGTTATTGATCGCGAACTAAGCTAAAATGTCAATTTTTTTAGAAGATTATCGAAAAATTTACCCGCTCGCCGGTTTGAGCAAAGTGCAATTAAGCTATTATTAGTCTTAATTTTCGTCCATTATTCAAAAAGGAGCTATCGAGAAGAATATTTCTCGATAACTCCTTATAAATAAGATTTAACTTACCAACTGGCCTTACGAACACCAGGGATTTGACCCTTGTGTGCTAGTTCACGGAACTTAATCCGTGACATTCCAAACTTACGCATGTAAGCATGTGGTCGGCCATCGTAACGATCACGGTTGTGAAGACGAACCGCACTAGAGTTACGAGGAAGTTTGGATAAACCGATGTAGTCGCCCTTCGCCTTTAATTCTTTGCGCTTTTCAGCGTATTTCTTTACTAAAGCTTCTTGGTGATGTAATTTAGCAATCTTTGACTTTTTTGCCATTAAGTAGTTCTCCTTTTATATTAAAAACTTTATCTACTATACAATTACTATTTAAAATTAAAACATCTGCGAACTCTTTTCATTTTAATATTATCGCTGATACTTACAAAAAATACAAGGATTTTGCATTACTTTTTGACCTTTCTTAACCATTTAATTTTTTCGCGTATTTACGGTATTCGTCAGCATAATTATATTGATTATTATATTCAGTTAAAAGTTCATCATCATGGGTATAAGCCCGTCCCGTCACCATCATCTTCTTGTAAAGGTCACGGTATGGCAAATCACTCTTATCGGCAATTTGTTTTTCCTGATCGCGACTATATCCAATATGACGGAAGCTAGTTTCAGCTAAACCAATATCGTCTACTTCCAAAATTAGATAGTGGGCCCGCAAATCACGCTGGAGAGGTTGCCAGTGGTTGAATGGCTCGCCGACTGCTCCGGGATTTAAAACCATGCGTTCATCACTCCCATACCGCAAAAGGTCATGGTGAACATGGGCATAAATGGCAATATCAACTGGTTCGCCAGCGACATTAAACAGCTTATCAAAATTTTCACTAACTTGCGTGGGAAAAAGGTCTTGACCCATATTAAGCCACGGCAAATTATGGGAGATGCCAAAATTAAGGGGACCCACGCGTTTCGTAACGTGCATCGGCCGACTTGCAATTTCATCAACCATTCCGTCAGGGGCATGTTCCGCAACGTACTGGGCTAACCGCGCAAAGTAAATGTGGGAAGGACGCTCCATATCCATCATCCCGCGAGCACCACGAACAACTAGGTCATCCCAGTTTCCTCGTACAATTACTGCTGGCTTCATTCCTTGCAAAATCTCCCAAATTGGTTTTACACTTGGGCCTGGCATCAGTAAATCACCAATAAACCAATATTCATCAACATGCTGCGCTATGCTATCGCGATACATTGCTTGCAACGCTGTTAGATTTCCATGCGTATCTGAAAAGACTGCGATCCTCTTTTTCACAGATGATTTCCCCTTTCTTACCTTCATTAATATATTAGCAAATTTTCGAAAAGGAATGCTAAATTAATTTGTATTTTCAGAAGGATTTCCCACATTACAAATTATTTCCTAAATTTCAAGAATAAGTTAGCCACTGGACTCAAATAAATAATACTGACCAATTGATTATTGGTTGATGGAGCTGTGATATCTCTTGGTAGAAGGCCTTACGATAGATATCCATTGACGAATGTCCATTAAACATAGCTCGTGGATAGTGATTCATCCAATCATTAGTCGCTATGATCTGAGCACTACTATAGTTATTTATAGCTTCACCTTTGGTAATCTCCTTGCGGAGAAACCGGTTATTGATCTCATTGGATCCACGTTCCCAAGGGGAATACGGATCAGCATAGAAAACATGATCGTGAACTTGTGTTAACTCACTAAATTCTGAACCGTTGTCAGAGGTTATTGTCTTAAAGATGCGATAGTAAGCATCTGTGCCCATTTTCTGGCGTAAATTTATAAAGAACTGATTTACTGCATGCGCAGTTTTACCAGCAATTTTACTCGTGATATTAACTCGTGAAAGGCGATCAGTCATTACTAGTACAACACTGTCATTACCGTTTTTCTGTCCCTGAACTGTATCTAGTTCCCAATGGCCAATTTCGGACCGTTGGTCCGCAGTTTGAGGTCGTTGAGCAATATTAGGCCCTAAGCACCTTTTAGCTTGCGGATGAGTTCGATGATGCTTACGTTTAGGTTTTTCAAAGAGGTCTAAATTGGACGTACGAAGCACACCCTCATTAATCCATTGATATAAAGTTACAACCGACTTTGGGATCAGGGTGCCATCATTCATTAAATCTCGAGCCTTATAAATAACCGCTTGTGGGGAGTAATGGTGGTCGTCAAACTCACCAAGCATTAGCTGATCAGCTAATCGTAAAAATTGCTTTGAAGAATAATATAAGCGACGACGACCAGAATGGCGGTGATGTTCAAGATATGTGGCCTGACCAGCTTCATAACTATAGATGTAGTAAGAATATTCGTAAATCTTACCATTAGATTTTTGACGACGAAGTTGGCGGACCGTACCACGGTTGAGCTCGTTATTAATTGTTTGATGATTAACTCCTAATTGGCGACCAATTGCGCGATTGGAAAGTCCTTGCGACTTTAAAGTCGCAATCATCACACGTTCTTCTTTAGTAAGATGAGCATTCTTTTTATGAGTAGTCAATAAACTAGTAGACATGGTATCATTTAAGTGCGTCATTTGACGGACATCCTTTCATATAGGTTTGGTTCACTTAATATGATACCTGATGTCACGCCGAATGGCGTTTTTTATTTACCACCAACTGGGTGGCTAACTTCATTCTATAATCCACCTTACAAATTATTTTGTTACAATATACTTTTATGAACAAATCATTTTAGGAGATGATAATCAAAATGGATTCGGAAGTCGCAAGAGGAAAATTTCCTCACGGTTGGCACCGAACTTTTTACACCCTCTGGCTCGGCGCGTTCATCACCGGGATGGGCTACTCGATGACGATGCCGTTTATCTCACTTTTTATTGCAGAATTAGGAAACTTTACGCGTTTTCAGCTCAACATTTACTCCGGACTAGCATTTGGGGTGACCTTCATTAGTCAAGCCATTGTTTCACCGTTCTGGGGCAGTCTGGCTGATCGCAAAGGACGAAAACTGATGTGTATGCGTGCATCGGGAGTAATGGCTTGTACAATCTGTGCAATTGGATTTGCCCAAAGTGTCTGGATGATTATTGGCATGCGGTTCCTTCAAGGAGTCTTTTCCGGCTACATTAATAACGCTACTGCTTTAATGGCTGGCGAAACACCGCATAATAAATCAGGCTGGGTAATGTCAGCGATGACTACTGCGGGGGTGGCCGGCAATTTGGTTGGTCCTTTGCTTGGTGGTTTCCTATCAGGATTGTTTGGGTACCGAATCCCATTTTTCATCACCGGAGCACTAATGTTTTGTGTCTTTCTCAGTACGTGGTTATTGACGGTAGAACATTTTACCCCGATTAAAAAAGAAGCGATGAAGCCAATGAAAGAGATAATTCATAATCTGGATAATCCACCATTGATCTTCGTTATGTTCTTAACCACAATGATTGTTACTTCTTCTACCATGTCAATTGACCCAATTATCAGTTTGTATGTTCGGCAATTGATGGGCGGCCACGGCAATATTGCCTTTGTCGCTGGGATTGTTGCTGCTACTCCAGGACTAGGAACATTGCTTGCCGCTTCAAAGGTTGGTCACACGATGGACCGGATTGGACCAGAAAAAGTATTACAAATTGGGATTCTCACGGCCTTTATCCTCTTTATCCCCATGACCATTACTAAGTCTCCATGGGCCTTGGCATTTTGGCGCTTCTTGCTTGGGTTAGCAAACGCGGCGTTAATGCCTGCTACCCAAACGGTCTTAACCCTTGACGTCCCAACCGAAGCATTCGGCCGGATCTTTAGTTACAATCAATCTTTCCAGGCTGCGGGTGCGGTGTTAGGGTCAATTCTTGGGTCATTCATTTCGGGAATTTCTAGTTATGAAATGGTCTTTGTCATTACTGGTTTGACTCTCCTGCTTAACTTTATCTTGGTGATGTTGGTTAGACCAAAGAAGCAACTTACAGAATAACTTAAAGAAAAGAGAAAATCATGGTTCAAACAAATAAATTATTAAATGAACACGAAGTAAATAACTTATTTTCCCGGGTTGCCCCCCGCTATGACTTATTAAACAATGTGATTAGTCTAGGAACGCAGAAAATATGGCGACACGAACTTTTTAACCAGCTTCAAATTAAGCCTACCGATAACGCCTTAGATGTTTGCTGTGGAACGGGAGACCTCGCAATTGCCCTGGCTAAGCGGATCTCTGCTGGACGAGTAACCGGGCTTGATTTTAATAAAGAAATGTTGGAAATCGCTAAAGAAAAGACAAAGATGATTGGCAACCTCTTCTTGGTACAAGGGGATGCCATGGCGTTGCCGTTTGATGACAATAGCTTTGATATCGTCACCATCGGCTTTGGCTTACGAAATGTTCCAGATGCAGGTAAGGCGCTCAGCGAGATTTACCGGGTCCTCAAGCCAGGTGGGCAATTCGTTAGCTTGGAAATGTCGCAGCCGACCAATCCAATTATTAAAGTCGGCTGGAAAGCTTACTTTACGGCCTTTCCATTGATGGCTTCATTAGCTGGTGGACATTATCGCGATTATCAATATTTAAAGAAAACCAGCCAACAATTTGTCTCCGCCCATCAACTTGCGCGAATGATGAAGGCAGTCGGATTTAAAGAGGTCCATTACCAACCACTGAACTTTGGCGCAGCTGCATTACATTTTGGCGATAAAATCGAGTAGGAGATAATTGATTAGTTCAATTATCGACCTCTCACACCACCGTACGTACGGTTCCGTATACGGCGGTTCGACAACTTAATCACATTGAATTGACTGGAGCGTCTTGGACATATTCATAAGTCCGAGTTGTTCCAGTTTTCTATTAGTTAGAGAATAGCTCAAGGTCTTACTATGTGCAGTTCGCCAGTAGCCCTTTCGGGTACTAGCGAAGACATATGCATCACGCTGGGACATCCCCAACTTCTGTAAGTTAGTTACCTTAGTTTTAAACTTTTTCCATTGCTTCCAAATATACTGCCTTATTCGGACCCTCAACCACTTGTCAAGGCGTTGAATAAAGTTAGTTAGTTTCCCAATTGAGTAGTACTGAAGCCACCCACGCATTTTTCGATGAATTTCTTCAAACATTCTTGTCAGAGATATTCCACGATTACGTTTAGTTAATAACTTCAGTGCTTTCTTTACTCGTTGTTGCGATTGTTTAGCTGGACGGGCGTAGGCCCCATTGTGGTCTACACCCAACGAAAAGCCAAGAAACTTCAACCGTAGCGGGCTACCGACTTTGTTTGGTTTTATCTGGGTTCACTTTAACTTTCAAGCGCTTTTCTAGAAACTGGGTAATGCTTCGCATTACTCGTTCTCCGGCTCGTTGACTTTTAACATAGATGTTACAATCATCCGCATAGCGCACAAAGTGGTGACCACGTCTAGTCAACTCTTCGTCCAACTCATTTAGATAGATGTTCGCCAGTAGTGGTGACAATGGCCCTCCTTGTGGGGTTCCTTTTTCACTCTTAGCGAAAAGCCCATGGTCTAAGACTCCGCTAGTTAGAAACTTACGAATGAGTCTTAGTGTCCATGGGTCATCAATATATTGTTGGAGATACTTAATCATCAAGTCATGATTAACGTTATCAAAATAGGCTTTTAGGTCTAAGTCGACAACTCTTCGATAACCTTGATTATAAAGATCTACTACTTTTGAAATAGCGTCATGGGCCCCACGGTGGGGACGGAAGCCAAAGCTATTATCAGAGAAAATACGCTCAAAGATAGGCGTAAGAATTTGGGCTACAGCTTGTTGAACCATTCGGTCCACCACCGTTGGTATTCCAAGTCTTCTTACTCCACCATTAGGCTTCGGAATTTCTACCCGTTTGACTGGAGCTGGTTTATACTTGCCCTCACGCAAACTAGCGATCAGTTCCGTCTTATTTTCTCTGAGATATGGCAGAAGGTCATTGACTGTCATATCGTCAACGCCTGCTGCTCCTTTATTTCTCTTAACTCGCAAATAAGCCTGATTAAGGTTATTGCGATCCAAGACCAGGTCTTGGATAGTGACACTCATACCTTTACCTTCACCATAACCGGTACTACGCGCCCTTGTGTACTTTCGGTTTTCCAAACCTATCCTCGACAAGCGGTCAGCTTGTTGTTCTGTTTTCTGCGATTGTCGCACCTGATTACACCTCCGATATAAGTTACAAGTTATTGTCGTTCAGTCCTTCATCTGATTATTCAAACTACTATGACCTCGGCTGACTTCTGGCTTACTCAACACTGCATCACTGCACCGCTTGTTTCTGTGGAAATTAAACTTATTCCTCTTGTCGGAAACGTGTAGGCCAGATCACCCCGGGTAAGAATATTAGCTTTCGTACCATGTCATCGTTAGCTTTACTGAGACCAACTTCGAGTAGTATTGGACTTCAACTTGTCTAGCAGCCTTATCCAGTTAATTCCAGCCTTATAGCTACTTCTTGTTCATCGATGCAGTACTTTGCCTTAGACTTCCTTCAGATTCCACCTCACGGTGGACACCCTTGTCCTCAGCTCATGGTTCCGACTACTACGGCCCATAGCGGACTTTCACCACCTAGCTAATACCCATGCCGGGCGCACTAGAAAAATCGGGTCTGAAAAATTCAGAACCCGATTTTTTATATCAGCCCAATCGCAAACGTTACGACTTGAACCAGTGAGCCAATTAATAATATTTTAACTGCACATGGAAATGTCTCTTTCTTAACTTGCTTAGCAAATAACATTCTTGTTTGCTTAACCACAAATGGGATAATCAATAAGGTTAACAAGACTGTCCATGGTACGAAATGAAGAACCGCGGCGAAAATAATAGCTAAAAATGCTAAAACGTTCTTAATAGCAAATGCATATAGACCATTTTTCTGCCCAATAAAGTGAATAACTGTATGACGGCGATTGTCTTCATCTTCACCCGCATCACAAATATTATTTGCTAATAATAGGTTGGAAATCCACAATTCATCCGGTAAAGCAACGAGAAAGACGACCCCGATATTTGCCCAGGACCATGTAAATTGCTGGCCAACATTAATAAAGACAGAAATAAGGGTAATCATGAACCCCATTGTAAATCCCGAGGCAAATTCACCAACTGGCAACCCTGACAAAGGAAATGGACCAGAAGAGTAAAGAATGCCGATCGCAAAACAAAAGATTCCCATCCATAGTAACGGAAGGCCAACACGAGTAACTAGATAGATTCCTATTAAGCCGGCTACTATACTAAAGGCAAGCAAGAGACCGAGAACTAAACGCGGTGAAATATTTTCCCGCCCAATAATATTTGTATTTTTCTTATAATCAACGGTATCAATGGCATGGTTATAATCATTATAATTATCCATCATATCAACCGCCATATTGAATAATAGCATTGCGATGAAAAACAGAACTGAATTTAGCAGGTTTAGGGAATGATAATAATAGACACTAAGGCAAATCCCGAGGAGCATCGGTAAGATACTAGCAGTTTTGGCCTTAATTTCTACTAATTCCAAAAAAACATTTAACGACATTTAGTAAATTTTCCTTTCATAATTCCTTAGTTGTTCGGTACAATATAGATGGTACACCATAACAAAGGAATTATCGATTAATGAAACAACATTTTTTCCATACCTATCCGGCGATTAATAACGCTCTAGGTAAAGTAAATCAAACAATTAATGACCGGATTACAATTAAAAATTCCCAACTACACGATGCCCTGCAACAGATGGTCTCAAATGGTGGTAAATACCTTCGCCCAGCATTCTTCCTTTTATTTGCAAATATCAATCATCAAACTGCAACTGAGCAAGAAAAACTAATTAAAATTGCCTCTTCACTTGAGGTTTTACACATGGCTACTTTGATTCATGACGATATTATTGATGATTCACCTAAGCGTCGCGGAGCCGTCAGTGTCCAAGCCGCTTTTGGTAAAGATACAGCCGTCTATACGGGGGACTTCCTTTTCACTATTTTTTTCGACCTCCTCGTAGAAACGATGACCGGGTCCCCCTACCTGACACGAAACGCTCGGACGATGCGCAAAATTCTTACTGGAGAACTGGGACAGATGGATAATCGCTTTGATCTCAGTCAATCATTACTCAATTATTATCGCAATGTAAACGGCAAAACAGCCGCCATCTTTAGTCTTGCTGCTGAAGAAGGAGCCTATTTTGGTCATAGTGATCGTCGGACCATCAACTTAGCAAAACGAATTGGACAAAACATCGGGATCAGCTTCCAGATACTGGATGACATCCTTGATTATTCAGGGGATGAACGCCTTAACAAACCTGTTTTGGAGGATTTAGCAACTGGCGTTTACTCCCTCCCTCTTCTTTTAAGCTTGCAAAATCATCGTCATGAATTAGAACCGTTACTTACCAAAAAACGCCAAATGACGATTGAAGATATGGAAAAAGTCCAAAAGATTGTTATTACTCATGGTGGTGTTAAGCAAGCGCAAGAAATTGCTACTAAGTTTACACAAAAAGCGCAAACCGAAATTGATCAATTAGCAGATAAGCATACCCGAAAGATGTTAAAGTTGGTAGCAGATAAGTTATTGACGAGGGTAAATTAAAATAGTTAGGGACTGTGACATAAGTCAAGTTACTTTCATAAAAGACAAATAGCGCAGTACAACAATGGCCTCCAACGCCCGGTAAAACCGAACGTTGGAGGCCTATTGTTGCTTGCGGGGGCTCCCAGAGGCTAGCTTCGCGTCGAAAAACGAAGTCACAAGTGACTTCTGTCTCGCTCCCTTAGCTGTTTTTTTATTCTTAAACCAAAATCTCAACATCCCACGAATCAAGCATCGTTTCAGGAAAATCACCAGTCAAAAGGTCTCGATAACCCTTTTGAAATTCTACTGGTAATGGTTGTTTACCCTTTCCCATATTAAGGACAAAGTAAATATCCTGACCTGCTGAATTTAGGCGTTTTGTTATCTCCAGTTCTGTTGGCTCTTTAACTAACGCGGAAAGGTGCACATCATCAACAATATGCATAATGATCTTACGGAGACTAGCATGGTCAAGGCGACTACCGACATACCATGTTTTCCCCTTTGAATAGGTATTCTCGGTTACCGCGGGAGTCCCAGCATAAAATTCACTAGCGTATTTAGCCAGGACATGAGCGCCTTTAAGGCGAATTAAATCTGCTATTAAATGTCCCGTTAATTCATCCCCGGTCGTCATTGCTAATTTAACATCTTTATTAGGGAGGATTGCATCGCTCTCTTCAACCCACAGTCCCATTACCTCTTTTAATGGGCCAGGATAACCGCCCGGATAGATATTATCGGATCCATTTACCATTCCGGACATAAAACTAGTAATAAAATTACCACCGCTAGCAACATAATCCGTAATTTTTTGCCCTAAGCCATCCTTAACCATGTAAAGAACGGGGGCGACTATAAGATCATACTGACTAAAATCATCATCAACCGAAATTACATCAGTTGGAATATTCAGTTCATAAAATTGCCGGTAAT
This sequence comes from Limosilactobacillus reuteri, assembly GCF_034259105.1. Taxonomy (NCBI): domain Bacteria; kingdom Bacillati; phylum Bacillota; class Bacilli; order Lactobacillales; family Lactobacillaceae; genus Limosilactobacillus; species Limosilactobacillus reuteri. Next base: position 1,169,948 of record NZ_CP139478.1, read on the forward strand.
AATCAAGAATAATTGGTACATATTTTAGGGCCTGGGTAATCCCATCGACATACTCAAAGGACCAGAAATTACTCCAGTCAAAGATAAGAGCCACCCGCGCTTTAGTCTGAGAATTCTTAATAACCGGGCCCACTTTTCTTAAATCATGACCTAATTTTGCCACTTCCTTAAATGCCCGGGTATCAGTACGATTAGCATGACTAATCACGGCACCATGAAACTTTTCTGATCCGCCCAGTGCCTGCTTCAACTGGAAAAATTGAACGGTATCCGCACCATGCGCAACTGCCTGTAATTCAGTGGCCGCCATCTGTCCTGGACGTTTTAACGGGCTATATGGTTGCCAGTTAACTTGTGATGGCGTTGATTCCATCAGCATAAACGGCTAGTGTTTTAAAGAACGCATCAAATCATATAAGAATGCTGGCTGATAAACCGGTGCATCATAAGCCGGATAACTATCATATGATATGATGTCTTGCGCACTCGCCCACTGCTGATAATCAATCATTTTATTTGGCAGACTATGAAAGTTAGTAGTGACTAAGGTTGTTGGATCATATTTTTCGATGATTTGCTTTTCCATCTTAAATAAATCAAGCATTTGGGTCGATTGGAACCACAAATAATCAACTGAAAGTCCGGCGACAATTGTTTCCGATCCTTCTGGGCCCCATGCATCACCAAGATCATTAGGCACAACAATCTCATCCCAGTCATAAATTGTATGACTCCACACATTCATATTCCATGCATGATTAAGATTATCTAAGGTTTGATAGCGTGCCTTCAACCATTGCTGAAATTCTGTTTGGCATTCTTCACAATAACAATTGCCACCATATTCATTGTTAACATGCCAAGCAACAATATGCGGATTATCGCCATACCTTTTAGCAAGCTGTTCAACAAGATTTTTCGCTAAGCGCCGGTAATTTTTACTACTTGGGCAAAAGTTATGCCGGGCACCAAATACATGGCGGCGTCCTTGGTAGTCGACCCGCGCAACATCTGGATATTTTTTGAACATCCAAGCAGGCATCGCTGCAGTTGAGGTAGCAAGAACAATGTCAAAATCAGCTGCCGTTAATTCTTTGATAATCTTATCAAGCTTGGTAAAATCGTATTTTTCCTCCTGCGGTTCAAGCAAGGCCCATGAAAAAACATTGATCGTGGCGGAATTTATATCTGCCTGTTTAAATACTTTAATATCTTCAGCCCACGTTTCTTCTGGCCACTGTTCTGGATTATAGTCGCCACCATATAAGAAATGAGGTAATTCTCACTTTATCATTTTCTCACCTTATTTAAATTCTACTGTTACTACCTTATCACCATGTTTAACGGTCTTTCCGGGAGTAAAGCCATTAGCTGCTTCAATATTATGCGGTTGCGCAAAGAAAGTAATTACCCAGTCTTCATACCCGCTTTGTTTAATCAATTCACGATCAAAATCAAAGAGTAGCTGACCCTTTTTAACGATTTGACCGTCACTATAATGGGCATTGAAGCCTTCACCACGCATGTTCACAGTCCCGACACCAATATGAACAATCATTTCTAATCCCTTGTCAGAAGTAATACCAAACGCATGACGGGTGCCAAACGTAAAGTTAATCTTCCCGTCAAATGGGGCGTACAATTTATCGCTAGTTGGCCTAATCGCAAAGCCCTTTCCGGGGAACGGTTGACCATCACGATCGACGACTTCTTTCATTGCAACTAATTCGCCATCTGTTGGGGCATAAATCGTTTCTTCTTTAAGACCAGTCGATGATGTCGACACTTCACTTGTCAATTCTCCTTGTGCTAATTTATCCTTTAATTCTTCAACTACTTCCGCATGAACTTCTTCACTCAATTTCACCTTAAAAAGAAAGACAAAAATTGACAAAACAGCTAATGCCAGCGGGATATAGAATGCCATACTATCGAAAGTCCGAATATCATGACCTGTCATGTCAGCAGCAGTCACGCTCCCCGTCATTCCGGCTGCGATTGCGATATAACCGACAAGGCCATTTGAGATCGCCCCTGTTAATTTATCAATCATTGGTCGCATAGCAAGAACAACCGCTTCATTTCGTTGACCAGAATTTAATTGGCCATATTCAATTGCATCCGTTAATGTTAAAACTGTTACCAATTGGGCAAAATTAATGTTAAACAAGACCAATCCAAAGTCCATCATTAAAACATTAGAGCGGGCAAAAATAAAGATTAAATATGCTAAACTCATGCAGACTTGGCCACCAATGAATAGCCATTTTCGTGGAATAAATTTATTCAAAATAGGATAAAGAGGACTAGTACAGAAACCAATAATCGTAGCGATGACCCCAACAATCCAGAATTCACCAGGTTTACCAATAACAAACTTGTAAAGGTAGAAAAGGACACCATTAGTTACAACATAGGCACATGAATAAAGTAAATATGCCAAACTTGGCCATAAGATTTGGTCATTGTGAAAAATTGCTGAAAAAACTTCCCGAATAGTTGTCTTATCCTGGGCAGACTTACGGATCACATTGTAATTTTCTTTCGTCCCAACACAAACAACCAAGGCACAGATAACAGCTAATGCCGAAATAATGGCAGCAAAGGCAAACCAACCAGCAGGCCCCTGCCGATGATGGCCTGTAGCTAAATAAGTAAAGGTCGTTACAATCGGTACCACGATAATCGTTAATCCATTCCAACCAAGTGTTCCCGCAAAGGCACCGAGAGCGGTATAAACGCCCCGCTCTTCAGAATCTTCACTTAAAGCGGGCACCATTCCCCAATACGAAACATCAGAAAATGAGTAGAAAATATCAAACGTAATGAAAATAATAACAAATAAAATGGCAAAAAGAACCCAATTATATTTTGCTAAGCCAAAGATTCCGGTAAAGAGGATTAATAGCGGAATCGCACTAACGATATTTCCCATTAAAATCCACGGCTTGAATTTTCCCCACCGAGTTTTAGTATTATCAACAATATTTCCTAACAGCGGATCAATTAATAATTCCAAAATCCGGACAGAAACAATCAAACCAGTAATCAACCCAATTAGTTTATTAGCAACCGTTTTGCTTAGTCCCGCGAACATTCCGCTTGTTACAAAGATAATAAAGTAAGTACTCATTACCCCATAAAATGCAGAGTGTCCTAAGTTACCAAAGCAAAACGAAGCACGAGAAATAAGCTGCTTCCCCGTGAGCTTATGGCTATGTGTCATATTTATAACCTCCAAACTACAGCTTTCTGTAATCGCTTACAAATATATTATAATTCTTTAGCTGATTTTAGTAAACATTTATTTAAAAAGTAAATTCATTACTAGCGAAGATATAAAAAAGTAGCTAATCCGTGAATCGCTGATACGAATACTGATTAGCTACTTATTTTCTTTGGGAAAGCTTTTACGAAAAACAATATTGGTATTTACTGTCAGATGAACGTGCGGACGCTGGGGATGGGTTATTAAATCTTGGAGAAGGTTAATCGCCATCCGACTAAGCGTTTCTTGGTTGATATTGTAGGACGTTAACGGCGGTGAAACATACTTAGCAACTTCACTGTTATTGATGCTAATCACGACAGTATCACGTGGCACAATTACCCCTGCTTCATTAAAAGCCTGGAGAACACCAACACTTAACGTATCAGAGGCAATAATAAAGGCTTCCGGTAATTTACCACCGCTTTGTTCAAGAACCCGTTTACCAAGTTGATAACCGTTTTTAACATTAAATGGTCCGTCCACATATAATGGCGCTTCTTTTATCCCTTGCATCCCTGTAAATTCACGAAAGGCGATTTCACGGGCATCAGCTTGTTGGATGTTATTGAGATTAAGTCCTTTTCCACCAATGAAACCAATTCGTTCATAACCTGCTTCGGCGAGGCGATGGAGAGCATCCTGAATCGTTAATTCAAGGTTGGGCTGAACGGAATCAAATAATTGTGGCATCGGATTTATATCAACAAAAACCCCATGTGGTAAGTATTGATGAAGTTCGATAAGCTGGTCCTGCGTTACCCGGTCCGCACCCACGCCAATAAATCCTTGGAACGAATCAGCCGCCGCAATCAAATCCTTGATATTACTAAAGATTTCAACCTGCGCTCCCACCTCATCGACTTCTTTAATAATTGCATTGCGCAAAAACGCAAAATATTCATCTTGCAGTTGTTCTTTACCGCTTACCCGATACAATAGAGCAAGATTAGGACGGATTGGTTGCTGCTGAGAGTTTTTCTTGTGGTTGTTCCAATAGCCAAGCTCATTAGCCACCGTCATGATCTTATTGCGGGTGCTTGGACTGATCGATAAATTTTGGTCATTATTCAAAAGGCGCGATACCGTTGCTGGTGAATATCCTGATTTTTCCGCAATTTCTTTAATTGTCGCCATCATTTTTCACCTCTTTTAGTAATGGGTTTAGTAAATATTATACACTAGTTTGAAGATAGGAAGGATAATTCAATCTACTAATCTTATTCTTAATTATTTTCCCTTGTTTATTTTCCTTAAAATGATCATAATTAAGAGGACGAGATTTATTGATGAGGAGATTTATATTATGAATAAAGTTTCTAAGGGCCTTGTACTCGCTCTTGCTGGTATCACTGTTGGAACTAGTACTGGACTTAGCACTACCTTTTTCCAATCAACCAGTGTTGCCTATGCTGCTGAGATGACAAAGGAAAAGAATGATTTAGCTAATCGTTATATCGCTGATTATTTAGGAAATTGTCAACAATATGAACAGAATGACAAAACATTCAAAGGCTTTTCTTCAATCAAGGATATTACCTATTCGCGGGACAATAAGATTAAAATTAACGTTAATGATGACATTTATCAATTGCCTAAAGCCCGTCGTTCACTTTTGATTCAAGATTTGCAAAATGGTGTGTATGGCACATTAGCAGACAACGACCTTAAGAAGTTATCTGAAAAAGACATTCAAAAGGGTTGTCCAACTACTGTTTACTTGAATGGAAAAGTAATTGGCCACACTGCCAAGAATGTTAACCACCACATTATTTGGGATAAATAACAAAATAAGAGATTTGGGACAAAGTTGGTGTTCCAAATCTCTTATTTTCATTTAAAGATCGATTTCTAGAATAATTGGCGTATGATCGCGACGTTCTCCACTATCGATCATCCCCGCTTCTATAATCTTATCAGCAAGACGATCACTGACTAACCAGTAATCAATTCTCCAGCCAGAGTTATTTTGTTTACTAGTAATTACTCGTTGTGCCCACCAGGAATAAACTCCCTTTTCGTCAGGGTGGAGGTGACGGAAACTATCAGTAAAGCCAGCAGCTAATAGTTTTGAGAAATGTGTACGTTCTTCATCAGTAAAGCCAGCTGAATGATGGTTGGTTGCTGGATGAGCCAAATCAATCTCCTCATGAGCAACATTAAAATCACCACTAGCAATCACCGGTTTTTGCTGGTCAAGTTCATGCAAGTAGTCCCGGTAACAATCATCCCATGTTTGCCGCTCATCTAAGCGTTTAAGCCCGTTGCCAGAATTTGGCGTATATACTTCCGTAACATAGAAGTCTGGAAATTCAAGGGTAATGATTCTTCCTTCATCATCCATTGGTTCTGGCGCATTAATTTTAGGATAAGTTACTTTCGGCTTATATTGGGCTAAATAAAGATACATGGTCCCAGCATACCCTTTCCGTGCTGGCTCAACGGAACTTCGCCATGCCACTTCATAATTGGGGAATAATTCTTGTAAAACCGTCAAATGCTTTTTAGTTGGCCCATTCTTTGACAGCTTGGTCTCTTGAATGGCGATGACATCTGGCTTCATCGCTGCAATCTTTTTCAATACTTCCCGCGTTTCCCCTGCCCGTACGGAAGTTCCAGTTAGTGCTGCATTAATTGAGTCAATGTTCCACGAAATAAATTTCACAGCTATTTCTCCTCGTATTCTATAAATATATCCTTACGGATTTTGTTACATTACAACTTGTTTTCTGGTCACCGCATGATAACCTCTAATTATCATTGGCTTTGGTCAGCTGGTATAGGTTATTTTCTCCTGTAGTTTTAACTACTTAAAAAGTCTGCCGCCCAGACAATCAACTGATTTTCGAACTCACATGCTGTATCGATTAGAAAGTTTGCTAATTCAGAGTAGGATTAGGTGCAGCTTTGACTCTCTAACCAATGAATACTGATACTTGCGAGGATGTTTTTAGTGATTGTAATTAGGGGCTATCATGCAGTGATCAGATTAAGACCAGTAAATTTTAATGAAAGGAGGCCATTCCAATGAAACTTTTTGTCGGTATTGACGTTAGCTCAAAAGATTTAGTCACTTCAATGATTTCTGAAGAAACATGTGATGTTGTTTTTCAAGGTAACTTTGTTAATGATTTGAAAGGCGCAACCGAATTAAAAACCATTATTATTAACACGGCGAATTCAAATCATCTCGACCAAGTTGTGATTGGCATGGAAGCTACTTCCATTTACAGTTTTCACCCCGCAATGTTTTTTCAAGAAGACGCTGACCTCAAAAAACTTAATACGCAATCAGTAGTCATCGATCCCAAGAAAACTAAGCGGTATCATGATGTCTTCGCTGAAGATAAAAATGACCAAATTGATGCTTTTTATATTGCGGACTTCTTACGTGTTGGACGTTATTCAACAGGGATTGTTCGCCAAGAAAACTATATTGCCCTGCAACGATTAACGCGTTCCCGGTATGAGCTTGTTCAAAGCTTAGTTCGCGCCAAGCAACACTTTATTGAGAATTTATATTATAAGCTCAATAAACTAGTGATTTCTGATGAACTTAATACCTCCGTCTTTGGTTCGACGATGATGAGTCTGTTAACCGAAGATATGACCACTGATGACTTACTTAACATTTCAATTAATGATTTAGCTGATTACCTGAATGAACACGGTCGGGGTCGCTTCGCGAACCCTGAAGCCTTGGCAAAAACGATTCAAAAAGCAGTTCGCGCTTCTTATCGTTTAGACAAGGTAATTGCTAATTCGGTTGATACTGTTCTCTCAGTTTATGCCGAGGAAATTAAAGCTTTTCAGAAAATGATTAAAGACCTCGACAAGGCAATTGAAGAAGTAACGAAAGTCATCGGTAAGGAGGAAGAAGTTCTGCGTTCAATTCCCGGAATTGGACCAGTATACGCTGCTGGTATCTTAGCCGAAATTGGTCAAATTAACCGATTTGATAATGAAGCTAAGCTAGCTAAGTACGCTGGGCTTTCCTGGCGAGAAAAGCAGTCCGGAGGTTACGCTAGTGACAACACTCCACTCAAAAGAACTGGCAATGCTTATCTTAGATACTATCTGGTTGAAGCTGCCAACCGCGTTAGAATTCAGGATCCAGTTTTTGGCGAGTATTATCAGCGTAAATATAAAGAAGTGAAGCATACACCATCAAAACGCGCCCTCGTTCTTACCGCACGTAAACTTATCAGGGTGATTTTCTTCCTACTCAAAAATCATCAAATCTATCAGGAGAAGAGGTAATTGGTATAGGAAGATAACTTGATTCTCGACGCTTAATTTTTAAAACACCTTGGTATCAAGGCTTATTTAAGTGCGTCAAAAATCTGGTCAAAACAAGTTCGTCAGTGATAATTTCATCTTGACTTATTACCACATGACTTTTTATTTCTTGATCTAAGGTCGCTTTCTTTGATGAATACCCCATCGGCAGTTGTCTTACCCGTTCGCTTTGCAATTTCTTGATAAGCAGCAGTAAGCGCTTGTTGATGGTCAACGCCCACTAATTTACAAAAGATTAGCAGTGCAATCTGTAAGTCACCGATGCTGTCGATAAGCTTAGTCTGATTTTCCTTATTATACGCACTCGAAAGTTCGCCAAGCTCTTCTGCCATCTTCATAAATTCGACACGTGGATCCGCGTGGTCAATCCCGCGTTCATGCGCCCACTTATCAATTTTTTGAAATAGCTCCTCGTAATTCATCACAGTCACCTCATCAAGTGATAATTCTAGTCTTAACTATATGATAAAAAAACTAGCTACGCAATAAGAAAATTTCACGCAAGCCTTCTTAACAGTATTTATCAATTACCGCTGTTATAATTATTGCTAAGGGAAGGAAGTGAAACAAATGGACTTAACCAAGTATCGAATCGACCCTGCTAAGTTTGCTTTAGCTTGTGTGCAAAGTTCACCTGATCTTACCACTGAAGATAAATTAAGGGTTTACAAGGAAGCATACGAAGAAGCGCTTACTTTCTATCACCAAATTCAAACAGCCGTTATTAATAAAGGTCGTTCAAAAGAAGATCGCAGCCTTAAAGAAATGGTAGACTTTTTCGATTTAAAGAACTAAATCAATCACCGAACTCACTACCTATCAAAATCTCCCCTCCCAATTGATGAAAAATGTTTTTTTAAATTAATTTACTTTGACTACTCACTGCAATCATGATTGTGGTGAGTTTTTTAATTTAAAACAAAAAAGAACCCTTGATACACAAGGGTTCTGCACTACTAGTTGTCGCGACGACGTTCAGCGATACGAGTAGCCTTACCAGTACGTTCACGTAAGTAGTAAAGCTTAGCACGACGTACACGACCGTAACGAAGAACATCAATCTTGTCAACACGTGGTGAGTGAACTGGGAAAGTACGTTCAACACCTACACCGTTACTGATCTTACGTACAGTGTAAGTAGCACTGATACCAGCACCGTGGCGCTTGATAACAACACCTTCGAACATTTGGATACGTTCACGTGAACCTTCAACGATCCGAGCGTGAACACGAACAGTATCACCGGCACGGAATTCTGGAATATCATCCCGTAATTGACTAGCAGTAATCTTTTCGATTAACTTATTTTGACGCATAATATATTTCTTTCCTTTCGCCGACATTCATGTCCTGTATGACGGGCAGCGGAATACCGTTATTCACAGCTAAACAGCCAATAACTACTATACATTGTTTTCGACTGTCTTTCAAGGGTAAATTAGTGGGTTTCTTTATTAATGATTGAATGACGAATCCCATAGATAAAGTAAATTAACAAACCAATCACAAACCAACCAACCATTAAAATTTTCGCATCAGTATTTAGGCCCCAGAAGATCACAGCTGAAAAGATCGCCGAAATCGCTGGAAGTACTGGATATAACGGCATCTTAAACTGAGCTTCGGGTAAATCTACCCCTTCCCGCGGACGCAAGGCATAGATTCCCAGAGAAACAAAGATAAATGCGACCAGGGTTCCCGCAGAAACAAGGGTTGCCAAGAACGTAAATGGGAAAACAGAACCCAAGATCATAGCCAAGAAAGTAATCATCCATAATGCATGATTAGGGACGTGTTTATCATCGATTTGTCCGAGTGATTTTGGTAATAACCCATCCCGTCCAAAAGCATAGATTAGTCGAGAGGAAGCTAAGAGAATTGCGATTAATGCCGAGAAAATACCAACAATCGCAACAACAGAAAGCAAGTTCGCCGTAATATAGTGTCCAGACTGCCTTAAAGCCCAGGCTGCTGGTTCCGCATTATTTGCATAACGGCTATATTTAAACATCCCCACTAATACGAGCGAAACTGCAATAAAGAAGCCTGTTCCTAGTAAGAGTGTCCCGATCAATCCTCGTGGCATTGTCTTTTCCGGGTTAATCGTTTCAGCTGTATTAGCCGCAATCGCATCAAAGCCGACATAGGCAATAAAGATTTGCGCAGTCCCAGCTAATATCCCCTGCCAGCCTCCAAAAGTGGTACCTGGTTGATGAGCGGGGAGAAATGGGACATAGTTTTGGGGATGAATTGCAGTTGCGCCCACAACGATAAACATTAAAATAACCAATAACTTTACACTAACAATAATATTTTCAATCCGGCTAACCTGATGGACACCGCGGGAAATTAAGATTCCAACGATTAGAATTGCAAAGGCGGCCAGAATATCAATATAAGACCCTGTATGTGGATCAAAGCCACCAGTTAAAGCATGGGGCAAATTAATCCCAAAGCTGCCGAGAAAGCCTTGCATATAAGCTGACCACCCAGACGCAACAAAGGCGACTGAAATAAAATACTCAGCTAAAAGGGCCCAGCCAGCAATCCAGCCAAAGAATTCACCAAACAAAACATTGATCCAGGAAAAAGCAGAACCAGCAAAAGGCAGTACCGAAGACGTTTCCGCATAAGCTAATGCCGATAATCCTGCACCAATTGCGGCTACAATGAAGGCCAATGGAACTGCAGGACCGGTATGCTCAGCGGCAACAATCCCTGGCAAAGTAAATATAGCCGTGCCCACTACCATCCCAGTTCCTAGTCCAATTAAGTCTCTTGTTCGTAAACTAGGAGTTAATTGCGCATCCTTTTCTTCATAAACGCGCGGATTTTGCTTAAGAAATAATCGTTTAATTAATTTTTTCATTCACGTCACCTTAGTCTGGAACAGTTGGATCTTCATCCAGCTTAATATCTTCTAACATTAGTTGTTGTTCCCGACTGAGCTTAGCGGTTTTTAAAAGGTCTGGTCGACGGTGAAGAGTCCGTCGTAGCGATTCACGCATCCGCCATTCTTTAATTTTTTGATGATTTCCACTCGTAAGAACTTCCGGTACCTTCATTCCCCGAAAATCTGCCGGACGTGTATATTGCGGATATTCTAGCAAACCGTTACTAAATGAATCTCCCATTGGTGAAGACATGTTGCCGAGGACACCAGGAACAAAGCGGACGGTCGCATCAATCATCACCATCGCTGCTAATTCCCCGCCTGTTAACACATAGTCACCAAGAGATGCTTCATCGGTGACTAAATTACGGATTCGTTCATCATATCCTTCATAATGACCACAAATAAATGTTAAGTGATCTTCTTGGGCTAACTCTTTGGCGTAGGTTTGATCAAACTTTCGACCAGCGGGATCCATTAAAATAACCCGTCCCTTTGAATACTGATCTTTCGTTTGTTCATGAATTGCATCCATTGCGTCAAAAATCGGTTGCGCTTGAAGAAGCATCCCCGCTCCGCCACCAAATGGAGTATCGTCAACATGATTATGCTTATCGGTAGTATATTGACGAAAATCGGTCACATTAATGTCGATAAATCCATTATCTTGTGCCTTACCGATAATGGATTCCCCCATTGTTGCTTGAAACATATTGGGGAACAAGCTTAAAATATCAATCCTCATTATTCAAGTCCTTCCATTAATTCGACTGTTACAAGATTCTTATCAAGATCAACGTTTTTAACAACATCATCAATCACTGGTAATAACAAATCCCGTTTTTCTGGGCGTTCAACAACCCACACATCATTCGCACCAGGAGATAGAATTTCCTTAATTTTCCCCAGGTGACGGCCATCTGTTGTTTCAACGTCTAATCCAATAATCTGGTGATAATAATATTGACCATCGTCTAAGGGCTGTTGATCATCAGCACTGACCATTAATTCATGATCACGGAATTGTTCAACATCATTGATATTATCGTAGCCGACAAACTTAACAAGAACAAAGCCCTTGTGTTGCCGCGTACTTTCAATTGTCAATGGTAAAGGCTCGCCTGATTGTTGTAAGTACAAGGTATTTCCTTTGGCAAATCGTTCATCAATAAAATCAGTAGTTGCTAATACGCGCACTTCTCCGCGAACACCATGAGTATTTACAATTTTACCAACATTATAATATTCCATAAATTCCTCCTGAAAAGACAAAAACTCCCACAGATTAGTGTGGGAGTTTTAAATTTAGTGACGATGGTCATTAATTAATAACCGGACTCGCTTAGAGTTAGCCCATCGAGATTGAGTACCCTCGACTATTGTTCGCAATGCTGCGGCAACATGTCCCTGTCGACCAATTAGACGGCCAACATCATTGGGAGCAACATCAATTATATAACGATGGTAACGTCCATCATCTTTTTGGGTAATTGACAATGCCTGTGGCTGCTTCAATAGCGGAATAACTAAACTACGAATTAATGACTCAATATCTGTCTCAGCCATGACTGATTATCACTACTTCTTAGCGTACTTTGCTTCGTGGTACTTCTTCATAACACCAGCTGCTTGAAGCATGTTACGAACAGTATCTGAAGGTTGAGCACCCTTTTGTAACCATTCCATAACAGCGTCTTCATCAAACTTGACTTCCTTAGGAGTAGTCAATGGGTTGTAAGTACCTACTGAAGTAATAAAACGACCATCACGTGGGGCACGTGAGTCAGCTACAACGATCCGGTAGAATGGACGCTTCTTTGAACCCATGCGCTTTAAACGAATTTTAACAGACATTCTTTGCACCTCCCTGATTTCTTTTAACAGATAATAATATACCAGTGTTCAAATAGAATGTAAAGTATTTTTTCTTGACAGGCTTAAATTTTTTAAAATTATTTTTTCTTCCGTAATTTGCGAAGCTTTTTAATGCGTTTTTGCTTGTCTTTTTTCATTTTTCGCGCCATGTGGTTCATTGCCATTTGTCCCATCTTGCCACCTGGCATTTGTCCGCCAAACATATTTTGCATTCCATTGAAGTTACCGTTTGTAACCTGCTTCATCATCTTACGCATTTGATTAAATTGCTTAATCATTCGGTTAACTTCAACAATTGGCCGTCCCGCACCAGCTGCTAAACGACGACGACGACTAGGATTCATTATATCAGGATTTTCACGTTCTTCTGGCGTCATTGAAAGAACAATGGCCCGGATATGAGCAAATTGCTTAGGATCCAAATTAAGATTCTTTAAGGCAGGGTTATTAGCCATCCCCGGTATCATCTTAATAATGTTTTCCAACGGTCCCATCTTGGTAACCTGATCCATTTGTGCCAAGAAATCATTATAGTCAAATGTGTTCTCACGCATTTTATCCATTGTTTCTTGGGCTTGTTCTTCATCAAAATTCTTTTGGGCCTTTTCAATCAGGGTCATCATGTCCCCCATACCCAAAATCCGTGAAGCCATCCGGTCAGGGTGGAAGACATCAAGGTCCTCCATCTTTTCCCCTTCACCGACAAACTTAATTGGCTTACCTGTGACTGCCCGGATTGACATGGCAGCCCCACCACGGGTATCACCATCTAACTTGGTTAAGATAACCCCGGTAATATCAAGTTTATCATCAAATCCTTGAGCCGTATTAACTGCATTTTGACCAGTCATCGAATCAATAACAAGCAAAATTTCATTTGGATTTACTAGCTCTTTAATGTTTGCAAGCTCATCCATTAATTGTTCATCAATCTGGAGCCGACCAGCAGTATCAATAATGACATAATCATTATGATTTTTCTTGGCTACTTCCATCCCTTCGCGAACAATTTCCACTGGATCAACGTCTGTCCCCTTTTCAAAAACAGGAACATCGATCTGATCGGCGACTTGTTGTAACTGAGTAATAGCGGCGGGACGGTAAACGTCAGCCGCAATAAACATTGGCCGCGCGTGATTTTCATTCTTTAATCGTAAAGCCAATTTACCGGCAGTGGTCGTCTTACCTGCCCCTTGAAGACCAACCATCATGATAACAGTTGGAATGTGCGGTGCTTTGTTAAGCGGAACCGCTTCTTCACCCATCAGCTTCGTTAATTCATCATTAACAATTTTAACGATTTGTTGAGCTGGATTTAACCCTTTTAATACTTCCGCCCCGGCTGCTTTTTCCCGAACGGTCTTTACAAAGTCTTTTACAACTTTAAAGTTAACATCGGCTTCTAAAAGGGCGAGCCGAATCTCACGCATCGTTTCCCGAAGATCAGCTTCTGTAACTTTGGGTTTGCGTCGTAATTTTTCCATCGCCTTTTGCAGACGATCTGTTAAACCTTCAAATGCCATTTTATTCTTCCTCCAAGCTTTCCAGATGATTTACTAAGTGATTGAGCGTTGCATCATCTGGATAGTTTTTTCGGACGTATCGTTGAATTCGATCCGCCTGTTGATTACGAACTTGAAATTCAGCATATAAATGCAATTTGGCCTCGTAATCTTCTAATATGCTTTCTGTGCGCTTTATATTATCATATACGGCTTGACGACTAACATGGAAATTCTCGGCAATTTCGCCCAATGAGTAGTCATCCCCATAATAAAGCTCTAAATAATCATTTTGTTTTTTGGTTAATAAGGGTTGGTAAAACTCAAATAATGAATTTATCCGATAATTCTTTTCAATTTCCATATCGTCACACCTGCCTAGTCAACTTCGACTAACCCTTTGAACAGGCCATAAACAAAGTCGCCAGCATCAAACTTCTGGAGGTCGTCTACCTTTTCACCAAGCCCCACATACTTAACCGGTAAGTGGAGTTCATTACGGATAGCAAGGACAATTCCCCCACGAGCAGTTCCGTCTAGTTTTGTTAAAACAATCCCCGTTACATCGGTACTTTCCTTGAATAGCTTAGCCTGGTTAAGAGCGTTTTGCCCAGTTGTTGCATCTAAGACTAACAGTACTTCATGAGGAGCATCTGGAATCTCACGAGTAAGGATGCGCTTCATCTTAGCTAACTCATTCATCAAGTTAACCTTGTTTTGGAGACGGCCAGCAGTATCAATGAATAAGATATCATATTTTTCATCTTTTGCCCGTTTTACTGCATCAAAAACAACGGCCGCTGGATCACCGTTTTCTGGCCCTGTAACGATGTCAACACCGTCACGTTTTGCCCACACATCTAGTTGTTCAGTCGCCCCGGCCCGGAACGTATCAGCGGCCGCTAAAAGAACTTTCTTACCTTGCTTCTTAAAGAGGGCGGCCATTTTACCAATCGTTGTTGTCTTTCCAGCACCGTTAACACCAACAAACATAATAACAGTTGGGCCTTCCTTTGCCATGGCTAAGTCAGGATTTTCATCTTGACCAGCTTCATCATAAAGTTCGACCATTTTTTCAATAATGACGTTGGAAACATCCTGCTTGCTCTTAGCATTTTGCAGTTTTACTTCTTCTCGTAATTCATCACTGAGTTTCATTGCCATATCATAGCCGACATCAGATTCAATCAGCATATCTTCAAGATCATCAAAGAAATCTTCATCGACATGCCGGAAATTAGCCAAGAACTTATTTAACCGTGCCCCAAAGCCTGTCCGAGACTTCTCAAGCCCACGATCGTATTTCTTAACCGTCTCAGCTTTTTGATCCTCTTCTGGTTCAGAAGAAGGTTGTTGCTCCTGTTCCTTATCACCATCATTTTCTTCAGAATCGTCATCCTCATTTGATTCTTCAGCAGCTGATGCTTCTTCTGTGGTTGGCATTACTGGTTCTTCAACCGCTTTTTCTTCTGCAACAGGTTCGGTCGGTTCTTCAGGTGATTCAACGGCTGTTTCAGTTTCAGCTGTATTGGAAGAAGATGGTCCTTCTGCAGAAACAGTTTCATCCGGAGTACTAGATGATGGTACTTCTTCTTCAGAAATACTTGAGTCTGCCACCTCTTCTGAGTGACTTTCCTCGCTAGTCTCCTCTTCTTTTTCTTCTTTAACCCCATTATGGAGCGTTTCGTGAGTTCCATCCGGGTTAATCTTTTCCTCATAGCTATCGGCAGGAGGAATATTTACCGGTTCCGGATGAGTTGGGGCAGAAGCCGGCGCCGCACTCATCGCATCTGCTGATTCATCTTCATGCGCGGTTTCAGATTGAACAACTGCACTTGAACTATCAGGCGTTTTTTCCTCTTCTTTTTTCTTATGACGGCGGAAAATATCAAATAATCCCATACTTGAAGCCTCCTAAATTTAGTTAATTATCACTCTCTTGTAAAGTACCAACAACATCCACTGATACCATCTTTGAAACTCCTGATTCTTGCATTGTAACCCCGTACAATACATCGGCGTCCATCATCGTTCCCTTGCGGTGGGTAATGACGATAAATTGTGGACCTTCAGTACCAAATTTGCTGAGGTAGTGCGCAAACCGTTGTACATTGACCTCATCTAAGGCTGCCTCTGGTTCATCAAGAATTGCAAATGGAACTGGGCGGACTTTTAAAATAGCGAATAGTAAGGTAATCGCTGTTAATGCTCGTTCCCCACCTGATAACAATGAAAGATGTTGATTTTTCTTTCCTGGTGGCTGGGCCATAATATCGACCCCAGTTGTTAATAAGTCATGGGGGTCGGTTAAGACAAGTTTAGCATGACCACCAGAGAAAATTTGTTGGAACGTCTCATCAAACTTTTGTGAAACCTGATTAAAGGTTGTAATAAACCGTTTCTTGACTTGGGCATCCATCTCACCCATCGTCTGATTAAGCTGAGCTCGAGAGGCGAGCAAGTCGTCTTGTTGTCCCTTCAAGAAATCGTACCGTTCACGAACACGCTCATATTCTTCAATCGCTCCAACATTAACTTGACCAAGATCATCCAATCCCCGCTTTAATAGCTTCAACCGGGTCGCTAAGGTCTCTTCGTCCAAGTCACTCATCTGTTGGCGAGCTTCATCAATGGTCATGGAATATTGCTCAGATAATCGATTAAGAGCTTGCTCAACCATTGATTCATACTTCACGCGCTCTTCATTTAAGTTATTACGATCATCAAGGGCTGCCCGCTGAAGTTCTTGCAGACGATTATAATGTGCTTCGGCTTGTGACAGCTTTTGCTCAAGTTCTTCAAGAGCAACTGAATTATCTTCCAGTTGCACCTTAGCTTTTGCCTGCTCTTCTTTAGCATCTTTTAAGGCTGTCTGTGTCGATTTTTCACTTGTTGATTGACTAGCTGATTGAGTCGTTAACTCAGCGATTGCAACCGTGACCTTTTCTAAACTCTCCTCAACTTCTCGCCGTTGCCGGTTATACTCTTGACTTTGGCGTTGATATTGTTGAAGTCGTTCTTCGGTCACTGCAATTTTTTGTTGCATTTGTGCTAATTGTCGTGCCTGAGTTGACTCATCATTCTGTAATTCATCGATCCGGGTAAGAATTTGCTTAATCTTTGCCACAACTTGCGTCAATTTCTGGTTTACTTTATCAGCTTGTTCATTATTTTGTTGAACTTGTGATTCGTAATCCTGATGTTGAGTGTCTTGCTGTTTATTTTGGGTTTCTAAAATCTGTACCCGATTAGTAAGCATCTCATGCTTACTTGAGATCAACTGGCAATTACTTTCTTGCTCATGAAACTTATCTTGTAAAGTCTGAACTTGTTGCTGATAATCAGCTACTACTTGTTCGTTCGCTTTTTGCGCTTGTTGTAGTTTAGTAATTTCCTGCTCTAAATTTGCTGCAAGCCGTTCCTGTTTTTTTAGCTCTTCTTCTAGTTGCTTAGCCATTTGCTTTTGACTTAAAAGTCCTGTTCGTTGACTACGGGTGGCTCCCCCAGTCATCGCTCCACTAGCATTGATCAACTGACCGTCAAGAGTTACCACCCGTACCATATGACGACCTGCACGAGCAATCTCAGTGGCATGATCAAGGTTGTCAGCAATAACCGTTGTTCCTAGTAAGTGGTCAGCAATAATCTGAAATTTTTGATCAAACTTAATAAGTTCTGTTGCTCGACCCAAAAAGCCAGGGAGACCAGTTAGTTGTGGCCAAATGTTTAATGGTCGCCGGTGGCTAAGCGTATCAAGCGGCAAAATAGTTACCCGGCCAGCGCGAGTCTTAATCAAGAAGTTAATAATTGCTTTGGCAGTAGCTTGCCGGTCAACAACCAATTGCTGAAGCTGGCTTCCTAATACTGTTTCAACCGCTTGCGTGTACATGGCAGGAACATCAAATAATTCACTGACTGCTCCCGCCAATCCAGGAAATTTCTGCCGTTGCCGAAGGACTTCTTGAACTCCCCGGTAATAGCCGCTATATTCATCGGCCATTGACTGATAAGCGTTAATTCGCGAATTAAGCGACCGCACATCTCCTAATGCTGCATACCAATCACGTTGTTTTGTTTGGTACCCGTAATTAAGTTTTTCACGGTGATCTTGAGCTGCTTTTAGTTTTTCACTGACAGTCTGTAGGCTTCCCTTAGTAATGGCTGCTTCTTGTTGGTAGCGGTCATATTCTTGATTAATTTCTGCAAGCTGGTTCTTAGTAGCGTCAAGTTCCTCGACATTTTGTCGTTGAAGACTCATCGCTTGTTCATGATTACGTGACAAGAAAGATTGCTGATTGTGAATCGTTGTTCTTTTCTGCATCAAGCTAACTTGTTGGTTACGTAAATCCTCTACTTGCTGTTTTAGGGTCGCAATCTGCTCACTGCTACTCATCTTTCTGGCTGCTTCGAACTCAGCTTGCTGACTATTAATCAGTGCTTTTTGTTCAGCTAATTGCTCGTCATTTGCCTGTTGGCTTGCCTTAACCTCTTTTAAGCGTGCATTGAGTTCAGCCTGTTGGGCAGTTAACCGTCGCTGCTCATTTTCACGTTGCTCGCGACGAACACTAGAAACCGATTGCTGATTCTCGTACTTAGCAATTGCCTCCGTTTGGTTTAAGATGATCGCTTGAAGTCGATCCTTAGTTGCGTTTAGTTGTTGGCGCTTTTGCTTCAAATTATCAAGTTGCTGCCGATCATGGCCTGCTTGTCCTTGATAGTCCTTCACCATCGCTTCTGCTTGTTCGAGCTTGGCACCTAATTTGGTTAACTTATCATAGTACTCATCATAATGACGAACTGTTTGTGTCCGATCAAGCACATCAAATTGCTTCTTTTGTTCCAAGTAATCTTGGGCAATTGCACTTTGTTCTTCTAAAGGTTCAATCTGCTTTTCTAACTCACTAATAATGTCATTTACCCGGTTAAGGTTTTCCATCGTCGTAGTAAGTCGCTTTTCAGCTGTTTCTTTGTTCTTCTTATACTTAGCAACGCCAGCAACGGTTTCAATAATTCCCCGCCGATCAATTGGCTTACCGTTAAAGATCTCTTCAATCCGTCCCTGGGAAATAATAGAAAAAGATTCTCGACCTAAGCCAGAATCAATAAACAAGTCTGTAATGTCCTTTAAGCGAACGTTTTGGTCGTTAATTAAGTACTCACTATCACCATTGCGGTATATTTTACGAGTAATGGTAAGCTCAGTAAATTCACTAGCTAAGTAATGATCGCTATTATCTAGCGTAATCGAAACTAGGGCCCGGTTTAAAGGTTTTCGATCTGATGACCCATTAAAGATAACATCAGCCATCCGATCTCCCCGTAAATGATGAGCCGACTGTTCGCCCATTACCCATTGGATAGCTTCGATAATATTACTCTTTCCACTACCATTCGGGCCAACAATCCCTGTCATCCCGGGCTCAAATTTAATTGTTGTTTTTTGGGCAAAGGACTTAAAGCCGTCCAAAGTTAAAGACAATAATTGCATCAGTTATTCCTACTTACTATTTATTTTTATTTCTCATATTATCAAGTGCCTGTTGTGCTGCTTGCATTTCAGCATGCTTCTTTGATGAACCCTTTCCCTCACCGATAACGTCACCATTAGCCGTAACGTTTACTTTAAATTCAGGGTCGTTTTCTGTTCCGCTTTCCTCTACCAAATGATATTCAATGGCAATATCACCGTCACGTTGGAGGAATTCTTGGAGACTAGTCTTGGCATCAACAGCATGATCAAACCAGCCCATATCAAGTTTAGGAAAAATAACTCGTTGGACAAACTTTTCAACTGCTGGCCGGCCTTGATCTAAATAGAGGGCGCCAATAAATGATTCAAAAATATCACATAGCAAGCCTGGACGTTCTCTTGCGCTGGCCATTTCCTCACCATGACCTAAGCGAATGTATTGATCAAAATGACATTCCTTGGCAAATTTAGAAAAACTATCCTCACATACCATTGCCGCTCTTAAGCGGGTAAGTTTCCCCTGCGGTAATTCAGGGAAACGTTTATAAATATATTCTGAAACGATCAGTTCCAACACAGCATCGCCAAGAAATTCAATCCGTTCGTAATATTTTAATCCTTGGTTAGGATGTTCATTTACATACGAAGCTTGAGTAAAAGCTTCTGCTAATAAAGCAGGATTATCAAAATGAATATTAAATTCCTTGGCCAGGTAGTCTTGTAATTCTTCGATCATAAAAAATTCCTTTCGTTTTTGACTTAAATTATAAAAAATGTCTAAGGCCTATTATACTAAACAACCCGCTATTCCGCAGGTAATTTTAATAATATTCAAAAAAATTAAAGGCTGTGAAAAAACTTTCGCCTTTTCTCAGCCCCTTACTTTTCTACCTTAATAATTAAACAGTTCGATTAGTTGGCAGTGTGTTCTGCAATGTAATCAACAACTTCACCGATTGTACTTAGCTTTTCAGCATCTTCATCATTAATTTCTTCACCAAACGTATCCTCTAATTCGAGAACAAATTCAACAAAATCAATTGAATCAGCATCCAAATCTGTCTTTAAGTTCAAATCATCAGTAATCTTAGCCCGATCAACATCAAAATGGTCAGCAACAATCTCTGAAACCTTATTAAAGATTTCTGTTTTCTTATTATCAGCCATTATTATTAACCTCTCTTTACTAGTTCGCTACTTATTCTATTCGTTTTTCTGAGAATTGTCTAGATTTTCGGTGTTATCGAAAAATTCAACTGTTTTTTCAATCACACCCGTTTTGATCATCGTTCTGATTTGACTAATTGTATTTTTCACTGCTAAAGCATCAGCAGATCCATGAGTTTTAACAACTGGTGCCTTAAGTCCTAATAAGACCGCCCCACCATAAGTTGAAGCACTCATTTTTTGCCCGATTTGATGGAAAACTGGCTTTAGCATGAGATAACCTAGCTTAGCACGAAGACCACCATGTAAAATTCCATCTTTAATCAACGTCATCATCATCTTGGCGGTTCCTTCAGTCGCTTTCAAAGCCGCATTTGCCGTCCACCCATCACTTACAACAACATCTGCCTTGCCAAACAGGAGGTCACCAGATTCAATATTGCCGATAAAATTCAAATCATCTTTGCTATCGAGGATTTTCCATACTTCTTTATGTAATTTGTCACCCTTATCTTCTTCTGCCCCATTGTTTAATAGCGCAATTTGAGGGTTCGCAACTCCCAATACATTTTCGGCATAGAATTTACCAAGGTAGGCATATTGTTCCAAATTTTTCTCTTTACTTTCCGCATTTGCACCAGTATCGAGGTAGACAAAATTGTGCCGACTAGCACCTGGCTTGGCAATTGGCAAAATACTAGTGAGTCCTGGACGGTCAATCCCTTTAATGCGGCCAACAATGAAGAGGCCAGCCGCCAAAATTGCCCCTGTGTTTCCTGCAGAAAAGAAGGCATCAGCTTTTCCTTCTTTAACTGCTGTTGCTGCGCGAACAATTGACGAGTCTTTTTTTCGTCGAATCGCCCGGACTGGTTCTTCACCCATTGAAATCTCTTCACTGGTAGCAACAATATTAAGCCGCTCATTATTTTTTATTAAGGGTTTAACCTTGTCTGGATTTCCATAAAGGTCAAATTCTAGGTCGGGGTAAAGGTCTCGGGCCTCTTCTACCCCTTCAATGATTACTTGGGGAGCATTATCTCCACCCATTGCATCAACAGCAATTTTCATAAAATTTCCTCCTCATATTAGTCAAAGTGCGTCTCCAGTTCATGACGCTTTAAATATAAAACAAGTGGCTGATTTTCATCGACCTGATCCCAATTGGGCATGCTTAATAGGTTTCCAGCATCAGCACGGGCAATTTGCAGCATTTTCAAATCAGCAACCGGATCACCCACTTTAAATTCTGGCATCCCCGATTGCTTTTTCCCAAGAACATCTCCAGATCCCCGCAGTTTCAAGTCTTGCTCAGCTATCTTAAATCCATCATCGGTAGCAACCATCGTTTTCATCCGGGCTTTTCCCTCATCAGTTTTCGGATCGGCAATCAACAGACAATAGCTTTGTCGACTGCCTCGACCAACACGCCCACGTAATTGGTGAAGCTGTGCGAGGCCAAAACGATCAGCATCATATATAACCATTACCGTTGCATTAGGATTATCAACACCAACTTCAATAACCGTGGTTGCAACTAAAACTTGAAGCTCACCAGATTTAAACTGGCGCATCGCCTCATCTTTTTCTTCCGTCCCCATTCGTCCATGGAGTAAGCCCACTTTATAAGCTGGCTCAAGATCGGCCGACAGCTGATTATAAAGATCAGTCGCGTTTTGTACATCTAGAGCCGCTGATTCCTCAATCAAAGGACTTACAACATACGCCTGTGCTCCTTGCTTTAATTGTTCACGCAAAAAATGGATTGCTGCGGCATGTTGGTTAGACTGCAGCCACTTTGTTTGAATTGGCTTTCGACCAGCCGGTAATTGGTCAATTATCGAAACATCCATTTCACCATAATTAGTAATCGCTAGTGTCCGTGGGATAGGGGTCGCTGTCATGGCTAATACATCAGGATGTTCGCCTTTTTCACGAAGTTGCTGACGCTGGTTGACCCCAAAACGGTGCTGTTCATCAGTAATTACCAGACCAAGATTAGCATATTCGACTCCATCTTGAATTAGCGCATGGGTTCCAACAATGAGGTTGACATCCCCTCTCTTCATTGCCGTCAGTAGTTCCCGATGTTGCTTAGCAGTCAATGAACCAGTCAGAAGAGCAACCTGGACATGGGTTCCTTCAAAAATTTTCGCTAATTTCTCAGCATGTTGTCCTGCCAGAATTTCTGTCGGCGCCATTAAAGCAGCTTGATAACCGGCAGTAATAGCTGCATAAATGGCAATAGCAGCAACAATTGTCTTTCCAGAACCAACATCTCCCTGTAACAATCGATTCATCTGGTATGGTTGACGCATATCACGGCAAATTTCATTAACAACCCGTTTTTGAGCATTAGTTAGTTCAAATGGGAGTCCGCCAATAAATTCTTTTAACTCGTCATTATGGTATAAAATCCGCTCACCATCTTCTTGACGATGGGCACGGCGAATTGCTTGCAGCCGTAACTGAAATAGGAAAAACTCTTCGTAAGCTGCTGTTCGGCGCGCGGCTTTTGCAGTTGCCTGAGTTTGTGGAAAGTGAATTTCCCTAATCATTTGTCGCCGATCCATTAACCGGTATCGTTGACGAATCGTTTCTGGCAAATACGTTGGAATGATATTGGCATATTCCTCGTAAGCTTGACGAATAAAACTTTGGAGGACATTTTGCCGGATATGCTTATTCACCGTATAGACTGCACCAAACTCATTTCGATCATCAGCTTTTTCCTTAAGAAGCTTGTTTCCTGTTACTTGACGGCGAGGTGCATCCCACTTGCCCATTACAGTTACTTGTTGATTTAATTCAATTTGTTTTTTGATATAGGGCTGATTAAAAAAGGTCGCGATTACTACCTCATTACCTACCTGCATTCGAAAAGTAAGCCGGTTTCGCCGATAGCCATAGCGGACCAAGAGTGGTTCCGACACCACTACTCCTTGAAGAGTAATTTTCTGTTTATCCTTGGCACTTTCAATATCTGTAGGCGTGAAATCGTTATAACGGGTGGGATAATATGTCAATAAATCTTCAATAGTATCTATTCCCAGAGTAGCTAGATCTGCTACCCGCTTAGGACCAACTCCTTTTAAATTGGCGACGGAATCCGTTAAACTCCGCAAATCTTTCACCTCTTTTTTAACACAACCAGTAACCAAAATAGGAGTGGGAATAAAAGTAGTCCTTTATTAACCCACCCCTATAGGAATTAATTTAATGTGCCGCTATTCAACCGAAATCAGGTATGGATAAACTGGCTGACCACCATCGTAAATCTGAATATCTAATTCATCATCTACTTCTTCAACTGCTGCTTTAATCTCTTCAGCAGTTTTTTGATCACCACCAGCTCCATATAAGATCGTTACAATTTCACTATCCTCGTCAAGCATGGCTTTAACCATCTTAATAGCGGCTTCTTTCAGATCCAAATCAGTAGTGACGATTTTACCATCAACAATTCCCATGTAGTCATCTTTCTTAATTTCACGACCATCAATTGTTGTATCACGAACAGCATTAGTAACCGCTCCACTGGCAACCGTATTTGTATTGGCTTCCATATTCGCTTGATTTTCGTCTAAAGATGCTTCTGGGTTGTACTCAAGCAACGCACTCATTGCTTGGGCAATCGTCTTACTGTGGACAATCTTTGTTGGAATATCAGCGACTTCAGCAGCTTGATCAGCAGTCATAAAGATGTTGCCGTTATTTGGCAGAACAATAGCTTGCTTGGCACCACTATTATTAATGGTATCGAGAATATCTTGAGTACTTGGGTTCATTGTTTGACCACCTGTAATGATGTGGGTAACACCCAAACTCTTTAATAATTTTGCAATTCCTTCTCCTGATGCTACAGCAATAACAGCTGTCTGGAGGTCCTTTTTAGCTTCTGCAGCTGCTTTTGCCTTCTCAATTGGCGACTCACTGTCAGTGTCTTCTTCATCCTTTTCCATGATTTCTTCTTGTTGCCAAACCATGTTATGAATTTCAATTGTCTGTAAATCACCGAATTGCTGACCCCAAGTTAATACTTTACCAGGGTGTTCAGTGTGAACATGAACCCGCACAACTTGATCATCATTTAGAACAAGTAAACTATCACCTAAGTCCGCTAGATAATTATAGAACGTATCATAGTCAAACTTTTGAGTCACTTGTTTACCCTTACCAAGGCGTACCAACATTTGAGTACAGTAAGTATACTTGATATCTTCAGGATTAAGCTTTCCTTGAACGCTTTGGTGATCCATGGCGTGAACCATCTCGTCAATTTCAGCATTGTCAGGTTTATAGTCATCACTTTTATCTACGCGGCCACTCAAGGCTTCGTCAAAGGCTTGAAGTACAAAGACGAGTCCTTGCCCACCAGAATCTACCACGCCAACTTCTTTCAGGACTGGCAATAAATCCGGCGTCTTTTTAAGCGCTTCTTCACTTGCTTCATAAATGGTATGCATAATCTCAACAAGATCATCAGTCTCTTTAATCTTGTTGAGGCCTGCTTGAGCTGATTCACGAACAACCGTTAAAATGGTACCTTCTGTTGGCTTCATCACAGCCTTATAAGCTGTCTTTGCACCATTAGCATAAGCATTAACAAAGTCAGCAGTAGATAAAACATCCATGCCTTCTGTTGCCTTTGCAAAACCACGGAAGATCTGCGATAAAATAACCCCAGAATTTCCTCGTGCTCCCATCAAAAGGCCCTTTGCTAACGCTGCACTCAGGTCGCCAACCTTCTTACTGGTTTCGTTGCGTTCGTACTTGGCACCGCTTGCCATTGAAGAAGTCATGTTTGTCCCGGTGTCTCCATCTGGAACTGGAAAAACATTTAATGAATTAATAAATTCAGCGTTCTTACCAAGTTTATCGGCGGCCGCCTGGACCATTTTACCGAATTCAAGGTTTGTAATTTTTGTTACAGCCAATTCGAAATTCCTCCCCAATGCTCGCTTAATCTTCTAGTGTCCGTACACCTTGGACACATACATTAACTGAATTTGCCGTAATACCGAGCATTGTTTCAAGATTATACTTTACCTTTGCTTGGACACTTTTTGATACTTCTGAGATCTTTGTGCCATAGCCTACAATAATATTTACGTCAACAGCTACACCATTATCTTGCTGCCGAACAACAACGCCGCGCGCAAAATTTTCACGACGAAGAATTTGGTTAACCCCATCACGGAGGGGGTTTCGGCTTGCCATTCCAACAACACCGTAGTTATCAGTAGCAGCCCCACCAACAACTGATGAAATCACATCATTATCAATGTCAATTGTACCTGACTTAGTTTTGATTTTTACTGCCATCGTCATGGCCTCCTTATAAAATTACCAATTGATTTTAGAATCCAATGATACTAAAATTCATAATTAAATCAATACCATCATACCATAGCATATTTCACTAAAAAAGTAACTGATGGATATTTTTACAATCAATCAATGGGGTTAATCAATTAGTGTAAAAAATAAGCCGCCCAAACTGGACGGCATCATTTTAATTAAACCCGAGTCACTTTACCTGACTTCAGTGTACGTGCTGAAACGTATACCTTCTTAGGCTTACCATTAACTAAAATGGTTACCTTTTGCAAGTTAGGCTTCCAGCTACGCCGACTTGAGTTAAGGGCGTGAGAACGCTTGTTACCAAATTGCGTCCGTTTACCGTTGATAAAATCTTTAGCCATTGGTGATACCCTCCTCTTTGCTTCATAATTTTTTCGTTTACGCAAAACTGCGATGTAACTCACCTAATTAATCTACCATAGGCATCGTAACAATGCAATAGTTTTCTTTCAAGTAATTTTCCTTGACAGGGTATTTTTCCCTCAAAAACCTATTTTAATTGGTCGCTACACTGAATTACAGAAATAATTCCACTTTCAAATGAAAAATGATTTTCTTCAGCTGTAAATTCATTGCTTGTCCACGAGAATGGAATTTGACTACTCCAGTTTTGCAGTGGATATTTTTCGTCTTTCAACGTAAGGCCTCGAACAGGAGTAAGATTGACAAAGGCCAGGTACTTCTTATGCGGCAGGCGAGAAATAGTGTAATCCCCTGGCAAGTAGTAAGAGACAACATTTTGACAGTCAATAATCTTAATCTTGGTTAAGTATGGCTTAAATTCACTCTGCAACGGAAGAAAGAGGTTAGCTAATAAATGGTCTAAGCGTCCTCCCGTTGCACCAAAAATTTCAATTTCATCAGCCTGTTCCTGAATTGCAAATTTCACGCCCAATTGCGTATCGGTATAATCTTTTTCAGGAGGATAAGTTTTTATACGAGTAATTTTACCTTCTAAACCTTGCAATTCATCCCCGGTAACGGAATCAAAGTCACCAATTGCTAAAACCGGCTTAATTCCCCATCTTAATAACCTTAAAGCACCCCGGTCAACCCCAATCCATTTTTCATCTTTACGTTGCAAAATCAACTCGGTTGGGACTATTTCAAGCGGACCGCCAACTAGTACATTTACTCTCATTTTTCACTCCTAAAAAAATGGATCTTCAATATTCAGACAAATCTGAACTAGAAGATCCATTTTTGTTTTTTACTTAATGTAACTAATTACTTAGTAGCATCTTCAAGCGCCTTGATTCGTTCAGCAGGATCTTCAGCGTTAAAGACATATGAACCTGCAACTGCTACCGTCGCACCGGCTTTGTAGCAATCTACAACTGTCTTGTCGTTAACTCCACCGTCTACTTCAATATCGAAATTATAGCCCTTTTCTTCCTTAATTGCGTTTAATTGGGCAATCTTGTCAACGGTTTCCGGTAAGAACTTTTGACCACCAAATCCAGGGTTAACAGTCATTACCAAGACTTGGTCAACCATGTGTAATACCGGTTCGATCATCGCTACTGGTGTACCTGGGTTAATAACAACTTCGGCTTTTACGCCACCGTTTTTGATAATTTGAAGAGCACGGTGAATGTGTTGAGTAGCTTCTACTTGAACACCAATAATATCAGCGCCAGCATCAATGAACATTGGTAAAATATGTTCTGGACTTTCAACCATCAAGTGCACATCCAATACCATGTTTGTAATTGGACGAATGGCCTTAACAAAGCCTGGTCCGTAAGAAATACTTGGAACAAAGGTACCATCCATAACATCAATGTGTAAGTATGGTGCACCGGCCTTTTCTACCTTTTCAATGTCCTTTTGTAAATTTACATAATCTGCACTTAAAATTGATGGTGCAACTTTAATCATCCTGATTCCCTCATTTCTTATAATTTGGTTTTTGATTAGCAATCAATTCATGGAACTGAAGATAATCATCATACCGACTCTTCATGATTATAACATTGTTTACCGCTTCCTTCACAGCACATTGTGGTTCTTTTATGTGAAGGCAACCCCGAAACTTACAATCAGCTGAAATTTTAGCCATTTCAGGGAATAAATGCGGCAAATCATTTACCGTCATATCAAATGTTTCGTACGATGAAAAACCTGGGGTATCGGCTATTAGAGCCCCGTTAACATCTAGTAAGCTTACTTTTCTTGTTGTATGCCGTCCCCGTTGAAGCGCTTGAGAAATTTCGCCAGTCGCTAATTTTAACTGGGGAGCCAAATGATTAAGCAACGTTGACTTTCCTGCTCCTGTCTGCCCCATCATTGTTACAATATTTCCCTTTAATTCTTCCATTAAATTTGCTAATTGGTTAGGGTTAAAGGGCTCACGGGCCGCATAAACCTGGTAGCCGATTTTACGATAGCCCTCGATCGTTGGCAAAAGTTGTTGGTATTCCTCATCTGTCAGTAAGTCAGTCTTTGAAAAATAAATTAAAGGGGTAACATCTTGGGCTTCTAAAGCAATCAATTGCCGGTCTAAAAGGTTAGCGGAAAATGCTGGTTCTTTAGCTGAGGTTACGACAACTGCCATATCAACATTAGCAACAGGTGGCCGAACCAACTGATTGCGGCG
Organism: Limosilactobacillus reuteri; assembly: GCF_034259105.1. Classification (NCBI taxonomy): domain Bacteria; kingdom Bacillati; phylum Bacillota; class Bacilli; order Lactobacillales; family Lactobacillaceae; genus Limosilactobacillus; species Limosilactobacillus reuteri. The sequence continues at coordinate 1,198,382 of NZ_CP139478.1, forward strand.
GGGCAAGATTTTTAATAAATACCCTTCCTGTTGATTTTCAGCACTGAACTCAACATGATCGCCAACTACTGGCTTAATCTTTCGTTGACGGAAGTTTCCACGTGCCCTTGTCCGATAGATCTTTTCATCTGCAATCACATCATAAAAGCCACTTAATGACTGTTGGATTATTCCTGTTTTCAAACTGCACCTCCAATTATCCAGTAATATTTGTTGCACTCATAATCGTTCGTCCATTGCGAACAACACGGTATGCGCCTGTTTGTCCTTGTTTAAGGGTAAATGGCACATTAATTGTTGTTTCCTGATTAATTGTAATATCTTGATACTCCATTGTTAAATTATGGTTGGCATCTCTGATATATACCTGTACACGGTTTTCACGCTGCCCACCATTCCCATCAAACGGAATGTTAATCTGAATATTCGTTGTCTTTGTTTGGTTACCAGAATTAGCAATTGAAACTGTTAACGTATCACCATGATTCAATGTTGACCCAGCTCGTGGTGTCTGATTAATCACATGGTTAGTCGCGATTGTTTTTGATTTTTTCTCTTGAGTTGTCAATTGTAAATTATTTTTATTTGCAAACTGTTGAACAGCACTAATATCCTGATTCTTAAAGTTCGGAATCTTAATTGGTTCTTTCCCTGCGCTTACCCGAAAAATAATTGTGTTAGCAGCAGGCTTAACAATCGTACCTTTTTTGTGGTTTTGTCTGATAATCTGTCCCTTATCGATATCATCCGAATACACTGGTTCTTGATGAACTTGAAATCCCTTGCGACGAAGGTTAGCGGCTACTGAAGAATAGTCTTCACCAACATAATCAGCCATTTGCAATTGCTTAACTCCTGTACTAACCGTTAAATTAATTGGGGTACTAACACGGGTCTTATGGCTGACGTCAGGATTGGCTGAAACAATTCGGTTTTTATCAACCGCCTGACTATTTACTCGAGTAATCTTACCAATCCGCAAGTTTTGCTGGTGCAATCGTTGCTCTGCCTTTTGTACCGTCATCCCTTCTACATCGGGGATGATTACTTGACGGATTAAGAACCACCAGCTACAGACTGCAATCAGCACAATCATACCAAGCGTTCCACTAACCATCCCATATTTTTCCCACTTTTGCGGTTTAGTTGATGGATCAACGGTTGGTGAATCAGTTGACTTCTTTGGTTGATAATCATCAGCTTTTAGGTGTTTAATATCTAACACCTTAGTTTCTCCATTATCATCTTGTTGGATCTTTAACCGCGGCTCATTAGCTCTTTGCGGATCAAGGACGGTTTTCAAATCAGCTGCCATTTCATTAACTGAACTATACCGCTCAGCAGGTTCCTTTGCTGTCGCTTTAATGATTACGTTTTCGAGTGCCTGAGGAATTTCTTTGTTCTGTTCACGAACAGAAGGAATTTCTTCACGGAAATGCTTCAAGGCAATTGAGACAGCCGTTTCTCCCTCAAATGGAACCTTTCCAGTTAGAAGTTCAAACAAGATAATTCCTAGTGAATAGATATCTGATTGTTTAGTAGCAATGCTTCCTCGCGCTTGTTCTGGGGATAGGTAGTGAACTGACCCCATCAAGGTATTAGTCTGCGTTAATGAGTCTTGCGATACAGCAACCGCAATTCCAAAATCAGTAATTTTAACGTTTTTATTTTCATCAATTAAGATATTTTGTGGTTTTAAGTCCCGGTGGATAATCCCATGAGCATGGGCGGTCGCAACTGCTGAAAGCACCTGTTCCATAATATCAATAACTTGTGGAAGTGGAATCGGATAGTGCTTTTTTATATATGCTTTAAGGTCTGTCCCCTTTACATATTGCATTACCATGTATTGCAAGCCATGATCCTCACCAACGTCATAAATTCCAACAATATGAGGATCATTTAACTGCGTCGCGGCCATTGCTTCCCGGTGAAATCGCCGTTTAGTACTTGGATCGTCCCGTAAGTCAAGACGCAATAGTTTAACCGAAACGTCCCGATCAAGAACCATATCATGTGCCAAGTAGACATTAGCCATTCCACCTTCACCAAGTGACCGAATTATCCGATATCGGTGACCAATTTCATATCCAGGATTCATTTCCTATCCCTCCTGGTTACTATTAATCCCAATTAAAACGGTAATATTATCTGGTCCGCCGGCATCATTTGCCATTTTTATAAGTTGCGCACATTTCTCTTCAAGCGGTATCGGCAATTCAAGTACCTTGATAATCCGCTCCTTAGAAACAGTCTTAAACAAGCCATCAGAACACATTAACAGTTGATCACCCTCGTTTAATTCAAAGCGATTTACATCAACTTGTGCATCAGGAGAGATTCCAATTGCCCTTGTAATTATATTGCTCTGGGGTAGCTTTAGTGCTTCATCTTCTGATATATCTCCCGTTTTTACCAATTCATTAACCAATGAATGATCTACTGTAATCTGCGTTAATAGGTTTTGATGAAGGATATATCCTCGACTATCACCAATATTAGCAACCACAACCGCATCCTTAAATGTAATAGCGGCGACCATTGTTGTTCCCATCCCCTGCAAGCGAAGATTACGTTTGGATTGCGCTAAGATTTTATTATTGATTAATTGAGTTTCACGAGCAAACCAGCGGATCCCCTCCATTGAAGTCTGCGGGGGCCGTTTTTTAAACTGACTCCCCAAAGTCGCAACTGTTTGCTCTGCAGCGATATCTCCGCTACGATTGCCACCAATTCCATCAGCAATAACCATTAATTGATTGCCTAGCTTGTCAGTAAACATAGCAACCCGGTCTTGATTTTGCTTTCGTTGATGGCCGATATCTGTTTGATAAGCAGCTTTCATTAATTTATTATATTCCCTTCTTAAGGCTACTGATGAAGAAGCCATCAGAATCAAAGTCACTCGGTAATATAGTTAAAGTTGGTGAGTGACGATTATCCTTAACTTTTCGTGCAGTTGTTGTTTTTACTAACTCAAACTCCGGATGTTCAGCTAAAAATGCTTGGACAGTATCATCATTTTCTTGTCGTAAAATTGTGCACGTGCTGTATGTGATTATACCGCCTTTTTTAACTTTTGCGGCAACCGCATTTAAAATTGCTAACTGAATCTTATGTAATTGCTTACTATCATTTAGCGTCTTTGTATAACGAATTTCTGGTTTCCGGCGTAAAAGTCCGATCCCACTACAAGGTGCGTCAACTAAGATCTTGTCAAAACTTTCATCATCAAAAAGTTGATCAACTTCCCGTGCATCAAGGGCATGAGCTGTAACTCGCTTTTCAACTCCTAGTCGACGAGCATTCTTTTCAATCAATCTAACCTTGTGTTGGTGAATATCAAGCGCATCAATATGCCCGTCTTCATCAGCGAGAGTTTCTGCTATTTGAACAGTCTTCCCACCAGGAGCTGCACAAGCGTCCAGGACTTTATCACTCGGCTCAATATGCATGCTTTCCACGGCTAACATGGCACTTTCATCTTGAATAGTGATTTCGCCATTTTTGAAGAGATCGGAATTGATAATTTCACCTTTAGTAATTACTAAGGCATTTTGAGCAACTTGGCTTTCTTGATATTCAATTCCAGCAGCATCCAAAGCTTGTTTGACGGTCGGAAGGTCCGTTTTGGCGGTGTTAACCCGAATTACTTGATGAGCTGGCTCATTAATTGATTGAAGTATTTTTTCAGTATCTTCTTCGCCATATTCCCTAGTCAGCTCATTGACTAGCCACCGTGGCACACTATTTTCGATACTTAACCGCAAATCACGTTCATTAATTTGTCGCAGGTCAGGTAATCCTTTCCGCAAAATGGCATGTAAAACACCAGTAACAAACTTTCGAATACCTGGATTTCCTCGGCGTTTAGCTATTTCAATACTTTCGTCAGTTACAGCCCACTCTGGAACTCGTTCTAAATAATGGTACTGGTAAAGTGCAGACAAGAGAAGCGTCTTTACCCAAGGATCAAGCCGTTTTTCCTGGACAAACCCATTTAGCCAATATTCAAGGGTAAGTTTATGCTGCAAAACACCATAAATAATATTGGTTGCCAACCGGCGATCTTTATCTGCCAACGGGTACTTTTTTAATAACTGGTCAACCTGCAAGTTTGAGTACGCACCATTTTCGACAACCCCTTCAAGCGCCACTAAAGCTAATTCACGCGCATTTTGCGGTTGAAATTTAGTCTTCACTTACAACTTGGCCTCCCTCTGTAATATCTTTATGTCCATTAAGGTAGGATGTAATATCCATCGCCTTTTTCCCTGCTGGCTTTAACTTATTAATTTGGTATGTCGTTCCATCTCCAGCAGCAATTACTAATTGATGTTTCGTGACCCGCACTGCTTTTCCTGGTTCAAGGTCTGTTTTTTCTTCTAATGGGGTCACATCGTAAATTTTTGTACGTAATCCATCAATAACCATGTTACCAAGAGGAGCCGGCCGTAATCCCCGCACCTTCGCATCAATTAACCGTGCTGGAAGTCGGAAATCAATTTGTTCTTGTTCACTAGTAATATTGGGAGAAAAGACTACTTTATCTGGATCCTGAGCGACCGGTTTAACATCCCCGTTAATAAGTTTAGGCAGCGTTTCTAGCAGTAAGTCTCTTCCTAGCAAACTAAGCTTTTTAAACATAGTGCCACTATCATCAGTGTCTTCAATTGGAATAGACCTTTGTGAAATAATATCTCCCGCATCCATCTTTTTAACCATGTACATAATGGAGACCCCGGTTTCTTTATCACCATTAATAATGGAATATTGAATTGGGGCCCCTCCACGATATTTTGGCAGTAACGAACCGTGAACATTGATTGCCGCAATTTTAGCAGCCGCCAATAACTTTGTTGGAAGGAATTGCCCATAAGCAGCAGTAATCATTAAGTCAGGCTGCAAATTAATAATTTTCTCCATTTCAGGACTTTTGCTGAGTTTAGCCGGCTGCAAGACTTCGATATTATATTGTCCAGCTAACTCTTTAACTGGCGATTGATGAAGAGTACGTTTCCGGCCGATATGGTGGTCTGGCTGGGTAAGAACTGCTTGAACATCGTATTCTGGATTATCAATTAAACTTTGCAAAATCGGAACAGCAAACTCCGGTGTTCCCATAAAAACGACTGATGTTGACATTAATAACATCCTTTCTTTTACATAAAATACTGTGGATCAGGATCGATACTTACTTGGACATCCTTAAAGCCGCGACTTTGCGTATCTTGAAGAATATCAAACAATAACTGATGCAAGTAAGGATCCTTCTTATATTTGATGACAATTTGGTAATAGTAACGACGCTTCATTCGGGCAATTGCTCGCGGGGTGGGGCCAAGAATAACCGTTGAAGATAACAACCCCTGCTTTAGGCGGCCATAGATATCTGCCATTGCCCGGGCTGCTTTGGCTTCTTCAGGATGACTAGCCATCAAACGAACGGTGTAATAGTATGGCGGATAACTGGCTTGTCTTCGCAGCATCATTTCCTGCTTAAAGAATTTTTCGTAATCATGTGTTTTGGCATCTTGAATAGCGTAATGATCAGGGTTATATGTCTGGATAATAACTTTCCCCTGCTTATTTGCCCGACCAGCTCGACCGCTAACTTGGCTTAACAAATCAAAAGTCTGTTCACTAGCACGAAAATCTGGTAAGCCTAGACCAGTATCAGCATTTAAAACCCCTACTAAGGTGACATTAGGGAAATCAAGTCCCTTTGCAATCATCTGGGTTCCTAATAAAATATCCGCTTGGTGTTGACCGAACTGGCGCAATAATTTTGCATGCATTCCCTTCCGCCGGGTAGTATCAACATCCATGCGAATAATCCGGGCCTGGGGTAATAATTGATGCAATTCTTGCTCAACTTTCTCTGTTCCGGTCCCATAATAGCGAATCTGATGACTATGGCAATTTGGACATTCACGGGGGATTGGTTCTTCATGACCACAATAGTGACATTTCATTGTCCGCGTATCCATGTGAAGCGTCAAAGAAATATCACAATTAGGACACTTTAAAACATTTCCACAATCACGACACATCATAAAGGACGAAAATCCCCGTCGATTTAGCATTAAAATACTTTGTTCGTTCTTTTGCAGGCGGTCATTTAATTCACTCAATAGTTTCTGAGAGAAGTTACTCTCCCCGTACTTTTTAATTTCATCCCGCATATCAACCACTTCAATTGGCGGCAATTCCTGTTTGTTTACCCGGTGAGGAAGACGCAACAAGTGATAAACATTTTTTACTGCTCGTGCACGACTCTCCAGACTAGGAGTAGCCGAGCCGAGAACTACAGGCGCTTGATTATATTTTCCTCGCCATTTAGCTACTTCACGCGCTTGATAACGGGGTGATTCATCTTGTTTATAACTAGATTCATGCTCTTCATCAAGAATGATTAGTCCTAAATTAGTCAACGGAGCAAAGACTGCTGAACGAGCGCCCACAACTACTTGCGCTTCTCCACGCTCAATCCGCCGCCATTCATCATACCGTTCCCCGTTCGATAAACTACTATGTAAAACAGCAACCTTGGAACCAAATCGTCGCCGCACACGGTTAACAATTTGAGGCGTTAATGAAATCTCGGGGACAAGCATTAATGCTGTCTTTCCCTGTTGAAGAGCATTAGCAATCGATTGCAAGTATACTTCTGTCTTGCCACTCCCCGTAACTCCTTGTAAGAGAAAAACTTTAGGGTCATGATTGTCGATTGCTTGATTAATCTGGTTAACGGCATTTTGTTGATCGGCGTTGAGCTGCAGAGGGGCTGCTAAATGAGCATCATCAGGAGTGCCCTGCATAGCTAAAGGTTGGCGATATACTTCGACTGGTGTTTTTTCTAGCCATCCCTTCTGTTGTCCCTGATTGAAGGTGGCTGCTTTTAAACCAGTTTTATGTTCAGCATCCTTTTGCTTAACAACTTGACTGCCAATTGATTGTAAATATGAAAGAAGGCGGTTTTGAGCATGAGCATTGGCATGAAGGGATGCGCGCTCATCTTCCAGTTGTTCAAAGTTAAGTAAAGAGCGAATACCAGTCACAGTTTTAGCCTTGGCCCGATCTTCCACTTGGTATTCAATCGTTATCTTTCCTTTCTTTTGCAGTTTGAACAATTCACTTAAAATTGACGGTTTATCTTGTACCGCCGCCATCTCTAATTCATCTCGACCACGAAAAATATCAAAGGCAACATGTTCGTCTACTTCATCTACAATTCGAATAATTCTGGTGGTCTTAGCCTTCAATAAGTTAGGCAACATCGTATATAAGCAAGAAATCCAAAAAGAATAAGTAGTATCAGCCAACCATTTGCTAAGATTCATTAATTCAGGATTAATTACCGGTTGAAGATCCATTATCGCCTGAATCGGTTTAAGTTCTCCCTCATATTGGGATGCATTGTCAAGGGCAACAACGAATCCTTGAACAGTCCGTTTTCCCTTTCCAAAAGGCACAATCACTCTCATCCCTACTTGGATTTGTTCTTCAAGCTTTGGCGGAATCTGATAAGTATATGGTTGATTTGTTTGCATTGTTGGAACATCAACAACTACCTGTGCCAACTCTGGCATTTAATCACCTGACTTTAATTTTGCACTAACTAGCTCAATAATCTCGTTTGCAATTTTAGCTTTAGATTGCCGGGCTAATTTAATTGGCGTTTGATTTTTTTGTAAGATGGTCACTTGATTCTGGTCACTGCCAAATGCCCCTGCATCCCCTGCCACGCTGTTTGCAATAATCATATCTGCATTTTTGCGAGCAAGTTTACGGTTAGCATTTTCCAAGAGATCATTTGTCTCCGCTGCAAACCCAACAACGTATTGACCGGTTTGCTTCATCTTCGCAATATTCTTTAAAATATCAATCGTTTCAGTGAGCGTAATGGTAAGATGCGGGTCACCATCTTTTTTCTTAATCTTATGACCAACTGTTTCAACTGGTCGATAATCAGCAACCGCGGCCGCCATGATTAAAATGTCTGCTTGCAAAAATCGTTCTTTTAAACTGATGTATAAATCTTCAGTTGTGGTTACACGCACAACTTCAATCGCTGGTGTTTGTGGAAGTGGGACCGTAACTTGACCGGCAATCAAGGTTACCTTAGCTCCTGCTTGAACCGCGGCGTTGGCAAGTGCAATCCCCATTTTACCAGAGGACCGGTTACCAATAAAACGAACAGGGTCAATATTTTCACGTGTTCCGCCCGCAGTAACAATCACGTGCTTGTCCTTTAAAGCTTGACTGCTTGTTAAAAAGTCTTCTATATATTGGCAGATTGCTGCCGGCTCTGGTAAACGCCCGCAGCCAGCATATCCTTCAGCTAATCTTCCGCTAACTGGCGGCATAATATTGACCCCGTCTTGTTTAAGCTGAGTAATGTTTCGTTGAGTTGCAGGGGCCAACCACATATGGCTATTCATTGCTGGAACTACAATTCTAGGGGCACTAGTTGCTAATAAGGTGGTAGAAACAGCATCATCAGCCAGTCCCGTTGCCATTTTAGCGATTATATTTGCTGATGCTGGTACCACCACTGCTAGTTCTGACCAATCAGCTAGCTCAATATGAGGAATAGGTGTTAAATGCTCATCCCATAGATCAGTAAGAACTGGTGCTTTCGTCAAGGCAAAAGGAGTAGCAGGAGTGACTAACTTAGTAGCGGCGTCAGTCATTCCTACGCGAACCTCATGTCCCATTTTTTGCAGGCCACGCACTACTTCGATCCCTTTGTACGCAGCGATACTGCCTGTAAGATACACTGCAATTCGTGTCATTATGTCACCTCAACTTATTTTTTCTTAATTGATTATAGCATTTTTAGAAGCAAAAAAGGGGCCAGTGACAATCCTGCCCTAGTCCCTTACTTTTGTTTATCCAGCTTATTTTAATCCTGTAAGTCTTCAGTATGATCAGGATCGATCGTAACTTTTTCAGCCAAAATCTCTTCAAGGGCCTTCCCAACTGACTTGCTTGAATCATAATGTTCAAGCAATGGGGCAGCTCCTGCATCTAATTCGTTGGCACGCTTACTAGCAAGCATAACTAATGAATAACGAGAATCAATATGTTTTAACAATTCATCAACTGATGGAAAAAGGATCATTTTTCGGCATCTCCTAACATTTCAAGATAACGTGGCATTACACGGGTAACACGAAGCCGTTCAGTACGAATAATGTCTTTAATCTTCTCAACTGCATTTGGTACTTCGTCATTAACTACTGCATAATCATAGTTTTGCATCATTTGAATTTCGCCAAATGCTTTATGAATCCGTTTATTAATGACTTCCATACTATCAGTTCCCCGGTGAATCAATCGTTGTTTTAATTCATCCAAATCAGGAGGGGTTAAGAAAATAAACACGCCATCTGGGCACTTAGACCGTACTTGCATTGCTCCGTTAACTTCAATCTCAAGGAAAACATCTTTCCCTGAATCCAAGGTCTCATTAACATATTTTAATGGGGTACCGTAATAATTGTCAACATACTTAGCATATTCCAACATCCCACCAGTTTGAATTTGGTGTTCAAACTCTTCTTTGCTTACAAAGAAATAATCAACACCATTAACTTCTCCAGGACGTGGTTTTCGAGTTGTCATCGAAATTGAATATTGAAAATCATTATCATTTGAATCAAAGATAGCTTTTCGAACAGTTCCCTTCCCAACCCCGGAAGGACCTGAAAGAACAATTAACATTCCACGATTTGCCATTATAACGCTCCTATTTATTTAATCGTATTAATACTATAATGCACTAGATTAGAACTGAAATCAAGCACCTGAATAACAAAAAATTATTGAGCTTTTTGCTTGCATTTCTGAATGTATGTTCGTATACTATAATCAAACGAATGTTCGGAGGCGCGATTATGCAAATTGAACAAAAGTCTATTTTTAAATTTACGCCACAAATTATTAGTAAGAAGCTTCGCCATATTTTTGAAGCAACACCTGCTGACGATCAGCAAGCAGGGTTGCTTACTCCCCAACCTGCTAAACAACGACAATTATTTTTAAAACGAGCTATCAAAGATAAGATTACAGCAACGTTTCAGCTAATGCCAATCAACCATGATGGCTATCCTGTAAACGTTACTGGCAATATTGCCCAATTAGCAAATAGCAATCGATACCTTATTACAAATCAAAATGTGAGTTACGTTGTTAACTTTGATCAAATTAGATACATTGCAAATTTATAATATTGGATTTAAAGAGAGGATGAGGAAAAATAATTTTTTCTCATCCTCTACTCATTTATTGAATAATAGCAAGATAACGTGGAATTAGCTTCGCGTCGTTACAAGGCTCTTTCTCACTTCTCTTCCTTTACTTTGCCATATTAAGCAATTCTTGCGCATGCTCTTTTGTCAATTGGGTAATCTTTTCACCCGATAGCATTCGCGCAAGTTCTTCAACCCGATCGTTTTCTTTCAATGGCGTAACTCGAGTAGTTGTCCGGTCATCATGGACAGATTTCTTAATAAGAAAATGGTGTTGCGCAACCGCTGCTACTTGTGGCAGATGCGTGATACATAGTACCTGCGAATGTTGAGCAATCAAGCGAATCTTATCAGCAATCGCTTGGGCAACTCGTCCGCTCACCCCAGTATCAACTTCATCAAAAATGATACTAGTAACGCCTTCCTTTTGCGCAAAGATTGTCTTCAAGGCCAACATTACCCGTGATAATTCACCACCAGAAGCAATCTTTGCTAATGGTCCCATCGATTCTCCTGGATTAGTCCGAATATAAAATTCAACCTGGTCAATTCCCGTCGGTGTAAACTGTTCCCGACTTTGATTGGCAAAGTGAACTTCAAATTCTGCTTTTTCCATATAAAGCTCTTTAAGCTGCTGGTGAACTTTTTTACCGAGTTCATGAGCAGCTTTTTGTCTTACCTGGCTCAATTTACGACCGGTCTCTCGAATCCTATCTTCAGCTTCTGCTAACCGTTGCTCTAGATCACTGCTAGAATCAGCCGCGGCTTCCATCGAATCGAGCTCTTTTTTGATCTTATCATAATACTTCAAAACGTCTGTCAACGTATCACCATATTTATGTTCAAGATCGCCGATAGTAGTTAGCCGTTGCTCGATCTGAGCTAACCGTTCATCATCAAATTCAAGCATGTCTAATTGCTGACTAGCCTCATTTGCCACATCTTGAAGAGCGTAATAAGCATCATTAAGCGCCTTACTAAGATTATCATAAGCATCATCAAATTCAGCAATTGCATTAATCGAATCCATCACCGTGGCAACCTGATCTAAAACTGGCGCCTGATCACCTTCATTAAAGGTCGTCACAGCTAGTTGAAGGGCATTATTAATTTGTTGAAAGTGTTCTAACCGGTCACGTTCACTAATTAATTCATCTTCTTCATTTTCTTTTAGATTAGCTTCTGCAATTTCATTAACTTGGTACCGAAGCATATCCAATCGCTGCGCCCATTGTTGTTCATTTGCTTGTTTTTTATTTACGGCAGCTTTGAGTTTAGAATAAGCTTGATACTCTTCCTGATAGTTTTGAAGCAATGGCTGAACCTCTTTAGCCGCAAATTGGTCGAGCATTCCTAAATGAGTCTCAGGCTGCATTAATTGCTGGTGCTCATTTTGTCCTTGAATATCAACTAATCCCGCCCCGATTTGACGAAGCATCGCCGTGTTAATCAGTTGCCCATTGATCCGGATAATATTACGACCATTACGATGAATTTCCCGAGAGACAATTAAAATCCCATCTTCATGGTCAATTCCTAGCGATTCAAGTAGATTATCAAATTCAGGATCATCAGGAATCGCAAATTGTCCTTGAAGACTTAATTTTTCTTCTCCACGGCGAATAAATTCCTGCGACCCACGACCACCGGCCAACAACCCGACTGCATCAATAATAATTGACTTTCCGGCACCAGTTTCCCCCGTTAGAACAGTCATTTGGTCAGCAAAAGTTAAGGTTAAGTGCTTAATAATTGCTAAATTATCAATCGTCAATTCTTGTAACAAAAATTTTCACCTCGCCTAGTCGAGCATTGCATTAAGCTTTTCTTCTAATTTAATTGCTGCTTCTGGAGACATACAAACTACAAGGACATTTCCATCATCACCAATTGTTGTGAAAACCGTTGGAAAATCCATTTTGCGAATTAAGGTAGCTACTACCGGGCCATTCCCGGGATGAACCGTTAACGCTAAAAAACAGTCATTACGTTTTAATTGTTCCAAACTGTCTTGAAGTGTTTGTGCTAATTGGTTTTCATGTCCTTGGTGATGATATGCTGGCAAGCCATAACGATAGCCCCCGTTATCAGCAGGAATCTTTATCAATTGCATTTCTTTAATGTCGCGCGAAATAGTCGCTTGAGTAACTGTCAATCCCATTTCACGCAGGCGCGCAACAAGATCTTCTTGTCGCTCAATGCTCTCATTAGTAATGATTTCCCGAATTTTTTGTTGTCGTTCTGCTTTTTTCATGGATTAAGTCACCTTTATTTATTCCTTATGATTCAAATCATCATCCGCGGCTGCAATAACCTTATCGATATTTACTTCTTCGGCAACGATTCCAGGATTTTCACTTAGGCGCAAATGAACTAAAAATTCCATATTTCCTTGTCCCCCTTTGATTGGTGAATAGTCTAATCCAAGGATGTCGAAATGATCTTCACGGGCAAAAGTCAGTACTTCTTCCAAAACGGCCCGGTGAACTTTATAATCATGAATGATCCCATTTTTGCCAACATGCTCTTTGCCCGCTTCGAATTGCGGCTTAATCAGCGCTACTACTTCACCACCCATTTTCAGTATCTGTGCCAAGGGTGGCAAGATCAAACGAAGGGAAATAAACGAAACATCAATCGAAGCAAATTCTGGTTGGCCACTGGTAAAATCTGCTAACTTGCTGTAACGAAAATTAGTCTGCTCCATAACAACTACCCGGGGATCCTCCCGTAATTGCCAAACTAACTGATTAGTCCCGACATCAAGAGCGTAACTTAACTTTGCCCCATTTTGTAACATTACATCAGTAAAGCCACCAGTTGATGAACCAATATCTAAAACCGTCTTATCCTTAACTGAAATATCAAAAACCTTTAATGCCTTCGCTAACTTCAAGCCGCCCCGGCTAACGTATGGCATTTTATGACCTTTCATGTGAAGGGTTGTGGTAATTGGAATTTTTTGTCCTGGTTTATCTAATCGTTCATTATTTTTGCCAAGAATTTCTCCTGCCATCACTGCCCGCTTTGCTTGTTCGCGAGAGTCAAACAGCCCTTGTTGGACTAATAATACATCTACACGTTCTTTTTTCATAATCCCTTTCCTTATTTAAAATATGCTAAAAAGTCATCATAACCAGCAAATGACTTACCAGTAAGCTTTTCAAGATTCTTTTGATTTTGGCTAGCAGCCGTTAAAGCTATCTGTAACTGTTCCTTTGCGCCATCTACACCGAGCAATCCTGGATAAGTATTTTTTTGTTCATCAGCATCTTTATGAACGGCTTTTCCCATCGCTTCAGTAGTACTGAGAACATCCATTAAATCATCATAGATCTGAAATGCTAACCCGTAGTTTTCACCAAATGCTGCTAGCTCTTGTTTAATTTCAGCAGATTGATCCATCATAATCCCACCTGCCAAAACAGCATAGCAAATCAATTCCCCCGTTTTTTGACGGTGCAAGTATCTCAATTGGTTTAAAGTTAAATGTTGGTGTTCGCCTTCAATATCCCGCGCCTGACCAGCAACCATTCCAGACGGTCCCGCGGCTTTTGCAAGTTCAAGGGTTAATTGGCTCCGAACATTAGCTGGAAGGTGATTATCGGCAACCCACTGAAAGGCCAACGTCAATAATCCATCCCCTGCTAAAGTTGCCATTCCCGCTCCAAATTTGCAGTGATTAGTTGGTTTTCCGCGGCGTAGATCATCATTATCCATCGCCGGAAGATCATCGTGGATTAATGAATATGTATGAAGCAATTCCAATGCAGAAGCCGCACGTAGCAGATCATCATTAAGCGTGCCACCCAGCATCTCAATCGTTGCAAGCGTCAATGCTGGACGCAACCGTTTGCCCCCAGCCATTAGGGAATAATTCATGGCATCCCTTAAAGTTGCCTGATCAACATCTGCGGCCAGTGACTTGCTGAGATAGTTTTCAATCTGTTCTTTTAAAATCGGCAATGGTGTACTCATCTTTTTCTGCTCCGTTGCTTATTGTTCATCAGAGCTACCAAATCCACGGTTACCACCGCCATTGTTGCTTGGGTCATCGGTTTGTTTTTCGTAGACTTTTTCATCGCCATTATCGTCAATTAAATGACCAAGCGTTTTTTCAGCATTTGTTAGTTTAGTTTGTAATTCCCTAGAAAGCTTGATTCCTTCTTGAAACTGTTGAAGGGCTTCTTCTAGTGGCACATTTCCCTGTTCAAGGTGATTAACGATCTGTTGTAATTGTGCTAATTGTTCTTCAAATGTTGGTTTTGCTGTTGCCATCTTAGTGCTCCTTTACCTTTTTTATTTCTGCTTGAACCTCCCCGTCATCAAAATGCAGGTGAACATTTTGCCCAACCGTTAATTGACTGGCATGATTAACAATCTTTTCATCACTCGTTACATACGTATATCCCCGACTCATAATTTTAAGGGGACTCAGTGAATCTAATTGTTTAATAAGAGTCGTCACTTGTTGCTTCTTTTCATTTTGGTTGGCAAGGGAGGCTGTAACTAATTGTTTTTGCAGCTGATTAACTAACTGTTCTTGTTGTTGAACCCGGTGCAGTGGAGAAGCCGCCGTTAAACGCCCGCTTAATCTTTCCACATTTATCCGCATGTCTTGCATTTTATTTTGCGCTGCTTGACCTAACTGTTGAGTTAGTTGGTCAACCTTTTGCGCATAATTTTCGTACAGTCTTTCCGGTTGCTGAAAAATATAGCTTTGCAGCTGTTTATTCAATTGTTGACGGTCAAAATTAATTTTGGTTCGCATCGTATTTAATAAACGATTCTGATCATCTTTAAGCGTCAATAACACATCGTTTAATTTTACCGGCGTTGCTAATTCAGCGGCGGCAGTTGGGGTTGCTGCGCGTTGATCAGCTACGAGGTCGGCAATTGTTGTATCTGTCTCGTGACCAACTGATGAAATTACCGGAATTTTACTATTGGCAATTGCACGGGCAACTACTTCTTCATTAAAAGGCCATAAGTCTTCCATTGATCCCCCACCACGACCGATAATAAGGATATCAAAGTCTCCACGGTCATTGGCACGATTAATTTGCCTAGCAATATCAGCCGCTGCCTTATCTCCTTGAACAACAGTGGGGTATAAAACAACTTGGGCAATTGGATAGCGTCGCCGAACAGTCGTATTAATATCCCGGATAACAGCCCCGTCAATACTAGTAACAACTGCAATTCGTTTCGGAAACATTGGGACCTGTTTTTTAGGCAAATTAAATAGACCTTCAGCACTCAACTTCTTTTTTAGTTGCTCAAACGCTAAGTATAAAGAGCCCAGACCATCTGGCTCCATCCGGTCAATATAAATCTGGTAACGGCCACTTTTTTCATACAAGCTTACATGACCGACTACACAAACCTTCATCCCCTGTTCAGGAGTAAATTTAATTTTCCGAAATTGATGCTCAAACATTACAGCATCAATCACGGCATTATCGTCTTTTAAACTAAAATACTGATGCTTTTGCCGTAAACGAAAATTAGAAAGCTCGCCAGTTAAATAAACCGTATGTAAGTAAGGATCCCGATCAAACTTCATTTTCAAATACTTAGTTAGTTCACTAACTGTTAAATACTGGCTTCTATCCATGGTGCCTCCACTGCGCTAAATCAACTGTTTGTTCCATCAAAGTTGCAATCGTCATCGGTCCTACGCCACCTGGAACAGGAGTGATTGCCTGAGCTTTTGCCTTTACCGCTGCAAAGTCAACATCCCCCGTCAATTTACCATCGCTTAAACGATTAATTCCCACATCGATTACTACTGCTCCTGATTTCACATCTGTCGCCTTGATAAGGTTAGGCACACCAGTAGCTACAATCAAGATATCTGCTGTTTTCGTTAAAGCAGAAAGGTCACTAGTACTTCTTCCAGCCATTGTCACAGTTGCGTTAGCGTTATTTAAAAGAGCTAAAAGAGGCTTGCCAACTAAAATACTCCGGCCAACAATAACCGCATTTTTTCCTTGTAAATCAATATTGTATTCTGCTAACATCCGCATAATTCCGCGAGGTGTACAAGCCACGGGATAATTACCATGCTGATTAGCAAATAATTTCCCTAAGTTTAGAGGATTAAGGCCATCAACATCCTTAGCTGGCAATATAGCATTGGTGATTACTTCTGGATCCAATTGAGGAGGAAGAGGTTGTTGAACGAGAATGGCATCAATTGTGTCATCATTATTCAGCTTTTCAATTTCGGCAAGCAGCTCATCTTGGCTAACATCAGCAGGAAATTTTTTTAAAACTGAATTGATCCCTAACTTAATAGCCTTATTATGCTTGTTTCGGGTATAGATTAAGCTCGCTGCATCATCACCAGCAATCACGACTGCAATTCCCGGGATTATATTTTGTTTTTCTTTTAACTGTGCTACTAGTTCTTTCGTCTGGGCGTTGATCTTTTTAGCAAGGGCCTTGCCATCAATAATTGTCGTCACAGTGATTCCTCCTCGTTAAATTTCCATTTTATATTCTACCATAATAATATTGCGCTTAAGCAAAAAAGGAGTGGAATCAGAAGTTTATCACTTCAGCTTTTCCACCCCATAATTATTGTTAACAGTAATATCAATTATTTTCGTTGACTTGTTTTTCAAATTTACCAAGGGCTCCATTGATAAATTTACGCGACTTATCGCTACTGAATGTTTTCGTAAGTTCCAATGCTTCATTAATCGCTACTACTGTTGGAACATTTTCAGCGTATTGAATTTCAAATAGAGCAAGCCGTAAAATCACTAAATCTGGCTTTGCTAAACGGTTAATCGTCCATCCGCTTGCCAAGAGATCATTGATTTGTTCGTCAAGCTGATCTTGATGTTCCCGCACCCCGTTTACCAAAGTTAGTAAATAAGGCGGAATTTGCTTTTCATCATGATGAGGAATCGCCTCGTATACAGTTTGAATATCAGCTTCAGGATCTGATTGCAAAGCAAAGAGAACTTGGAAAGCCTCCTCACGAATCATGTGTCGGTTCAAACTCATTTTATTCACCAGCCTCGTCGTTAAGATGTTCGCCAAACAAGTCATTAGGGTCTACTTGTTGGTCTTCTTTAGATGTTACGATTCCCTTAATATGAACATTAACTTCTTTTACTTTTAAGTCAGTCATTAATGTGATTTGTTGTTTGACCTTATCTTGAATCATTGCCGCTACTTTAGGAACAGAGACACCATATTCAACATAAACATCCACATCAAGTGATAATTTTTCATCATTGCTGGAAAGCTTTACCCCACGCCGGCGATCAGAGCGTCCCAAAAGTTCACTTACGCTATTTGCAAATGAACCATACATCTTTGAAACACCATCGATTTCACTTGCGGCAATCCCCGCAATAATTTCTAAAACTCGTGGCGAAATTTGAATTGTCCCGAGTGACTTGTCTTCACTACTTAAAACAATCTTTGATTCTTCAGCCATCGTCAGCCCTCCAATTTATTTCTTCTCTTAATTATAGTAATCATTTCTATTCTGCACTATGTTCGAACAAATTGCAACAACTTGGTCAATTAGGAACCTAGCGACAATTTAGAAATTAACCGCAAATTATGATTATACCAGTCACGAACGACTAAATCGAGACTAGATGAGGTAAATTGCCCGAAATTAATTGATTTAAATTTTTCCAACGTCTTCAAGAAACAGTCTGCCTGTTGAATAGGACTAGTATACTGCGCAACCGTCACATGCCCTGAAATCGTTGGATATCGTTCTTTTAGCAACAAGTCATGTAACGGTAGTTCTTTCCTAAGTGCATTCCGTAAAGTTGATAACTCTGCTGAATAATACCCTTTTACAAGAAGCACTCCTGAACTAGTGATTATTCCTGCTAAACGCCAGTGAATCGGCCCAACTTGTGAAATAATCTGCCCTACTACGTTTTTATATTTTTCCTCTTCAAATGTTGAGAGCGAAAAGTCAGAGCTAGCTGCAATAAGATCAATAATCGTAATATGCAGGTCAGCAGGAGAATAGAAGTATTGGTTAGGTTCAATTGCAGCCAATTTTTGCAGGCAAAACATAATATTACGGCTAACATGCGCAGGCAGTGAAGCCGTACTCACCGCATATCTTTATCAGGATTTAGTAAGTTACGATCTAGCTGTTCTTGATGATTTCTAATTGCCAGCATTCCCTGTTGATTAATATTATTATATAGAGTAGTAAGTTGCATACTATTTTCCTACGATTATTAGGTCAGTTGGCGCCTTCGTCAGCACTTCAACTCCACCGTGAGTAACCAGAATATCATCTTCTATCCGGACCCCGCCAATTTCAGGAATATAGATATTAGGTTCAACAGTGATAACTTCATTGTTCCGCAATTTAAGATTTTGAGCACTAGGTCCATAGCTAGCAGGCAATTCATGAACCGATAAGCCTATTCCATGCCCCATTCCATGGTTGAATTCATCCCCATAACCCGCTATTTCGATTAATTGCCGTCCCACAAAGTCAAGTTGGTCTCCTCGTTGCCCAACATGAGCAGCTTGAATTACAGCTTCACGCGCCTCATTGACAATTTGATAAACATCACGTAATTCTGGATCAATTGAACCAACGGCAAATGTTCTGGTCATGTCTGCCGTATAGCCATTGAAGTAGTAGCCGAAATCAACAGTAACAATATCGCCGTCTTCAATTACCTTTTTTGAAGCCGTTGCATGCGGTTTGGCCGCATTTTTGCCACTAGCGATAATTGTCGGAAAAGAGGCCCCTCTTGCTCCATGCTCCTTCATCCAAAAATCAAGCAAGTTCGCAACATGGCGCTCTGTCATCCCAGCGTGAACATTTTCTAAAAGGTACTGGTATCCTGCTGAATGTAAGTCTGCAGAAGCACGCAAAGCATTTACTTCATCACGATCTTTAATCATTCGCATTCGTTCAATTTGTTGGTGGAAGGGAACGAGATCTGCCGCCATCTGCTCATCAAGCACATCGAATAAGGCGTAAGTAACTGTATCTTCATATCCAAGAACCGTCACTTTCATCCCCTGACATATCTTATTAAGTGAACCGTAATAGTCACGGGTAATCATTCCCACAACTTCATCATTTTCAAATTCTTCTAATGCAAGTTGGTACCGGTCATCAGTAATAATAATCGCATTATCTTTTGTTACTAAGAGGTATCCATCGCCTTCCATAAGGTTAAAACCAGTAAGGTAATAAATGTTTTTTTCATCCGTTACCAAAAATGCATCGATATATAATTTTTCAAATTTTTTCTGTAGACGTTTAATTCTAGACATAGTACATTTCCTTTAATACTGCCGGTTAGAGTAATCACGAGGGCCAAAGATAGCTGTCCCAACCCGCACACAAGTTGACCCTTCTTCTACCGCTATTTCATAATCATGGGTCATCCCCATACTAAGAACATCTAATTTTAATTGATCATTTTGGTTGTTCATTTCATCGCGCAATTCACGTAGTCGGCAAAAAATCGGCCGTGTTTTTTCTGGGTCATCATAATAGGGAGCACTAGTCATTAATCCTCGCAACTTTACATGTGACAATCGAAGACTTACCTCAGCTAATTCCATGCAATCTTGCAAAGTTGGCTTAACCCCAAATTTACTCTCTTCTTCTCCAACATTAACTTCAATTAGAATCGGAATTATTCGATCGTGCTTTTTCCCTTCTTTTTCGATCGTATTCATTAGCTTAAGGGAGTCAACCGATTGAATCATTGTAACGTAATCAGCAATGTATTTAACCTTATTACGTTGAAGGTGGCCAATCATATACCAGTTAATGTCTGCTGGTAATTCATCATGCTTTTTGGCTAATTCCTGAACATAATTCTCACCAAAATTGTTCCATCCTGCTTTGTAAAGTTCTGCAATATCTGCTGCCGGATGATTTTTACTAACTGGTAACAGTTGAACATCTTGGGGATCTCGACCGCTGCGCTTGCATGCAGCAATAATTTTTTCTTGGACTTCTTTAGCTTTATCAACAATCGTCATTAAACATTATGCTCCCTTCAATTGTGGGTTAATTATATTCTTACATTATAGATTAACATATAATGAAAAATTATTTTAAAAATAAAAAGACTACTATTTCACGAAGAAAAGTAGTCTTTTTATAATTATTCGGCAACTGGGTAAACTGATACCTTACGCTTACTGCGACCCATGCGTTCAAATTTAACAACACCGGCTACCTTAGCGTATAATGTATCGTCTCCACCACGACCCACGTTTTCACCTGGGTTGATGTGAGTACCACGTTGACGGTAGATGATAGATCCAGCAGTTACGATTGAACCATCAGCAGCCTTAGTACCAAGACGACGACCAGCTGAGTTCCGACCGTTAGCAGTGGAACCACCCCCCTTGTGGTGGGAGAAGAATTGCAAATCCATAATCATAGTTGTTCACCTCCAGCAATGAACTTTAATTAAACATTTTTACTTCAATGTTTTGTGGATAGCTTTCCTGGATATCACACAATCCATTTAACAAAGTTTTGAGAAGGATCTGACTATCACGACCAAGATCTAATCCTGTAACTTCTAGAAAGCCACCATTATCATTATCTTGTTTAAGGTGAGGCTTTGTATGAACAACTTGTTCAAGCCCGTTCACCGTTGAAATAGATAATGCAGAAACTGCGGCACAAATAATATCCTGCCCATATGGACCAGAGTCAGCATGCCCAGTCATTTTAAAAGAAGTGATCCGCTGATTCGAATCTAAAGTAAACTGTGCTCGAATCATGACCTCACCTCCACATTAAGCGTTGATCTTGTTGATAGTAACCTTAGTGTAAGGTTGACGGTGACCTTGCTTAGTGTGAGTGTGCTTCTTAGGCTTGTACTTGAAGGTAACAACCTTCTTTTCCTTACCTTGCTTATCAACAGTACCTTCAACAGAAGCACCGTCAACTACAGGAGTACCGATCTTAGTGTCGTCTCCACCGACAAAGATAACTTGATCAAAAGTTACCTTGTCACCTTCCTTAGCATCAAGCTTTTCAACGTAGATAGAAGCACCTTCTTCTACCTTGTATTGCTTACCACCAGTAACAATAATTGCGTACATACTTTGTGCACCTCCTTAATATCTCAGACTCGCCGTACTAAGCAGCTAAATAAGCTTTAGACTTAATAACGTGCGGTTGTAGTTGTTGGTTCACAAATACAACGTTTGTATAATATCAAATATTATTCTCTTCGTCAACCATAATCTCCACTTTATATAACGAAAAAAGACCTTGAAAAATTTTTTTCAAAGCCTCTTTTGTAGTAGCTATTAAATCTTTTCTAAAGTTCCTTCTAATTCACCATCAAAAAAATTAACCAAAGAAACATTCTCGCTACTAAACTGATCCAACATTTTTGCCACGCTTTGTGTCATGTAACGTGGAGTATAAATCATGCCATCTTCTAGCCATCGACTTACTAGGCCAAGAAATGCTGAGTCAATAAAGGAAATCTGCAAATTAAGCGGGACTTTCAACTGTTGGTTCTTATTCACTTGCTCATTAAAGTGTGTCATCTCATTTGCTAACCGATTGTAGAGTTGTTCATAAAAGAAGTTATTCTTTTCATTATTTAATAGAACATCAAAAATATCGGCGTTATTTTCGATATACTGAAATGCTTTGTGGAGTGAAAACACCTTTACCGTCCGTTCTTTCGAAAAATTACTATCGATCATTACTTGGTTGAAGAAATCGTCAATAATCTCTTGGATTGCTGACTGAATAAAATCTTGTTTATCCTTATAGTGAAGATAGAAAGTTCCTCGGGTGATGTTGGCAGTTTCAGTAATCTTTTGGACGCTAATATCTTCAAGCTTTTCACGTCTCATCAGATATACAAGAGCTTTGCGCAGACTATTACGTGTTTTAATTACACGCGGGTCTGTCTTATTAGCAGCCATTTAATCATCATCCTTCCATCATACAGCTTAAGTCCTTTCTACTTTCGTACTTCTACTATATTTAAAGTATAGTTATCATGAAAGCGTTTTGTCAACGAAAGTGCCGGCTTTACCTTAATAAAATAATTATATTAGATTATTACCATTGACAACTTTGTAGTGAAAATTATATACTTAAATCTGTTTGGAGCGGTAGCTCAACTGGATAGAGCATCGGTCTTCTAAACCGAGGGTTGCGAGTTCAAGTCTCGCTCGCTCCATAGTAAACACTATTTAAAAAAGAGGATAGAGAAACATTTTTGTTTCCTTATCCTCTTTTTTTTAGTTGCTTCAATATAAACTTAGGGATAATTTTCTAATTTTTCACTTTTATTTTTAAGTATTTCTTAAATACGTCCTCATATATTACACTTTTGTTGCAAAAGTAAACATTTTTAATAATAATGAATATAGAGATTGCTTTTTGAGGTGATTATTATGCTACCATTTCTTATTATTGTTTTAATTTTGGTTGCGTCGGTAATTGGTGAATTTATGTTTGGCAGTCTTAGCAACCAAGAAACTGGAAAACATAGTGCAACTACCAATCGCTTACGAGATCGAAAAGCTTAATCTTATATTCCGTTCAACACGAGAGGCCGGGGAAAAATTCCTCGGCCTCTCGCTTTTTTAGTGCGCCCGGCATGGGTATTAGCTAGGTGGTGAAAGTCCGCTATGGGCCGTAGTAGTCGGAACCATGAGCTGAGGACAAGGGTGTCCACCGTGAGGTGGAATCTGAAGGAAGTCTAAGGCAAAGTACTGCATCGATGAACAAGAAGTAGCTATAAGGCTGGAATTAACTAAATAAGGCTGCTAGACAAGTTGAAGTCCAATACTACTCGAAGTTGGTCTCAGTAAAGCTAACGATGACATGGTACGAAAGCTAATATTCTTACCCGGGGAGATCTGGCCTACACGTTTCCGACAAGAGGAATAAGTTTAATTTCCACAGAAACAAGCGGTGCAGTGATGCAGTGTTGAGTAAGCCAGAAGTCAGCCGAGGTCATAGTAGTTTGAATAATCAGATGAAGGACTGAACGACAATAACTTGTAACTTATATCGGAGGTGTAATCAGGTGCGACAATCGCAGAAAACAGAACAACAAGCTGACCGCTTGTCGAGGATAGGTTTGGAAAACCGAAAGTACACAAGGGCGCGTAGTACCGCTTATGGTGAAGGTAAAGGTATGAGTGTCACTATCCAAGACCTGGTCTTGGATCGCAATAACCTTAATCAGGCTTATTTGCGAGTTAAGAGAAATAAAGGAGCAGCAGGCGTTGACGATATGACAGTCAATGACCTTCTGCCATATCTCAGAGAAAATAAGACGGAACTGATCGCTAGTTTGCGTGAGGGCAAGTATAAACCAGCTCCAGTCAAACGGGTAGAAATTCCGAAGCCTAATGGTGGAGTAAGAAGACTTGGAATACCAACGGTGGTGGACCGAATGGTTCAACAAGCTGTAGCCCAAATTCTTACGCCTATCTTTGAGCGTATTTTCTCTGATAATAGCTTTGGCTTCCGTCCCCACCGTGGGGCCCATGACGCTATTTCAAAAGTAGTAGATCTTTATAATCAAGGTTATCGAAGAGTTGTCGACTTAGACCTAAAAGCCTATTTTGATAACGTTAATCATGACTTGATGATTAAGTATCTCCAACAATATATTGATGACCCATGGACACTAAGACTCATTCGTAAGTTTCTAACTAGCGGAGTCTTAGACCATGGGCTTTTCGCTAAGAGTGAAAAAGGAACCCCACAAGGAGGGCCATTGTCACCACTACTGGCGAACATCTATCTAAATGAGTTGGACGAAGAGTTGACTAGACGTGGTCACCACTTTGTGCGCTATGCGGATGATTGTAACATCTATGTTAAAAGTCAACGAGCCGGAGAACGAGTAATGCGAAGCATTACCCAGTTTCTAGAAAAGCGCTTGAAAGTTAAAGTGAACCCAGATAAAACCAAAGTCGGTAGCCCGCTACGGTTGAAGTTTCTTGGCTTTTCGTTAGGTGTAGACCACAATGGGGCCTACGCCCGTCCAGCTAAGCAATCGCAACAACGAGTAAAGAAAGCACTGAAGTTATTAACTAAACGTAATCGTGGAATATCTCTGACAAGAATGTTTGAAGAAATTCATCGAAAAATGCGTGGGTGGCTTCAGTACTACTCAATTGGGAAACTAACTAACTTTATTCAACGCCTTGACAAGTGGTTGAGGGTCCGAATAAGGCAGTATATTTGGAAGCAATGGAAAAAGTTTAAAACTAAGGTAACTAACTTACAGAAGTTGGGGCTGCCCCAGCATGATGCATATGTCTTCGCTAGTACCCGAAAGGGCTACTGGCGAACTGCACATAGTAAGACCTTGAGCTATTCTCTAACTAATAGAAAACTGGAACAACTCGGACTTATGAATATGTCCAAGACGCTCCAGTCAATTCAATGTGATTAAGTTGTCGAACCGCCGTATACGGAACCGTACGTACGGTGGTGTGAGAGGTCGATAATTGAACTAATCAATTATCTCCTACTCGATTTCTAATATTGATTAATCATTGTTTGATAAGCACTAGAAATCTGGTCAGGCGTTAATTGCCAATCGCTAATTCCCATTTTTAGCAAAAGATGCCAAGCATGTCGAAAACTTTCTTGTTGATGATTGAAATAGGCATCACTCAAGAAGTGTTTAATTGCCAGATACGATTTATTAAGGTCCGCTAACTTTGTAGAGCTTTTTGCATTCGTAATCCGTTGCCAAGCTTGATCATCGAGTACAACCAGGTGTGTCCATTGCATCTTTGCACTATACAGTAAAAGTAGCGCTATCGATTGAACATAGGATTTTAGCAAAGCTTCTTTGTCTGCTTCTCTAGGATTAACTACCTTATACCACCCTGCTGCTTCAGCCATATTTGATAAAGAAATATCAAGGTCAACAAAAATTGTTTGCTTTCTTGCTTCCAGCCCAATCATTAATTCCTTTTCATCATCAATTTTTAATTCTAAATCGATAATTTGGTGAAGCATTTTAGTAATATCTAACATTTCAGTGCCTCCACAATAAAATCTGCTGCTTATTTTTCCTCATCGTGAGCTGGATCTTCTGATGGTTCAGCCAAAGATGGTCCATCTGAAGATTCATCTTCTACTACCTCTGTCGTTGCCGGTGGTTCTTCATCAACAATCTCCATATGATCTGTTCTCACGGCCAGGGCAGAGCGGTTTGCTAAATACCACTCGCGAACCAGGTCGTAATGAAGCAATACATCAAAGAATGAAATTTGCTCATCAGAATCTTTAACCAAGAAGGCCCACTCTTGACTATAATCGTCCGGGTCAAAAGCAATGTCAAGTTTTGTACCTTGGTCTAATAGTAACTCAGCCCCGTTGTTCCGGGGCAAATTCATCAACATATAATCTTCATCAGCAGTCGCAACAAATAAACGATCAATTACTGTCAGTGGAAGTTCAGGCTTATTCAACATAAAGCGGCGATCATTTGCAGTTGCTAAAATGCCTAGATCAATCGTGAAATCAAGATCCTTTTGCAAATATTTAGCAAAATCAATCAGAGGGTTAACCGCATCACGTAATTCAAGGTCAGTATGCTGTTTAAGCGCATAAACGATAAAATAATTTACTAATGCGCGGTTATTAAATTGCATTAATTTATCTTCTAAACTCAGGTAGAAAAGTGGTTCGTGCTGACTTTGCTCTGTAAAAGCCGCTTCTCCTCGACTATCAACTTCAAATTTAAAAACAGCTTCACTACCAATAGCCGCAACAGTCGCTTCAAATTCATGATTTAATTCATTTTCTGCAACGTTAACAGCTGTATCACCATGCATTTTTAATAGGCGATCCATAAAAATCAGATAATAGTCAGCCGCTTTATAATGTGGTGGAAAATCAATAAATGCATTCGCCAAGTCCATTTTTGCTAGTTTATTAGTAGCTGATAATAAATTCTTAGCATCCTTGGTCTGAGCTAACTGGTCTAAGAGGTCAACATACCTTTGTCCAAGGCTTAAAACATCCTTAAATGAATTAGAAAGAGCTTGGACCCGTTCACTAGGAGAAGTCACGATTTGATTATTGCTCATCGTCGTCCACCTGCTTTCCTTCTGATCCATTTAAACTGGCTAAATAATTAGCATATAAATTGCGATTAGCTAATTCGAAATCTTCAAAGCTGCCAAAAGTATCGATAATGCTCTTTTGTTCATAACTTAAAATCGTATTTTCTTTTGATAAGGATAGGACAACGCGTTCATTATCCTTAATAGTTTGGGCTGCATTACGAGATTCTTCTTCTTGGTCCTCTAACTTTTGCAGCTGCTCAACCAGTTCCTGGCGACTCTCTTTGTTACGACTTGATTCCCAAATGCCAGACCGTGAACTAATTTCTTTTAATTGTTCTTGAAGAGCTTCTTTACGTTCCTCACGTTCTCGTTGATGATCAATCAAATCTTGGAGACGGTCATTTTCACTAGAAATTTTACTAATCCGGTCACTATTGTAACGTTTATTGTCACGTGCTAATTCAAAAGCCGTCCGTAATTTATCATATTCTGTTTGGTCAAAAGAAAAACGAACATTCATAACGTCTAATTCACCAAATCGACGCCGATCCCACCAGTTACCAAAATAAATCCGGTAGTGACCAGTTTGATATTCTTCATAATAAAAGAAGGGATAAGTTTTACCCAAATATTTAATTAAGTTTTCACTAAGGTAATTACTTAATTGATCAACCAAATCATCGACTAGGTTCATTACGCCCTTATCATTTGGTTGTTGTTCCCGATGCTCAATCTCCTTAGCATAGCGTTGGTTATCTAGTAATTGGTAGATTTCCCGATCACGATGGTTTGAGATTGCATCATTAAAGCGTCGCAAATACTTTATCTTTGTAATAATTTGTTGATTGATGACTTGAGTAACATCAAGTGAATCACTATTAGTTTCTACACTCGCCATAAGCATGCTCCTTGTCTAAATAACTACCTATTATAATAAATAACTTTACTACCTTTTTTCCACTCTTTTTAAATTTTTTTCAAAAACTTTATATTTTTAGCATAGGGTGGATTATAGAATGAAGTTAGCCACCCAGTTGGTGGTAAATAAAAAACGCCATTCGGCGTGACATCAGGTATCATATTAAGTGAACCAAACCTATATGAAAGGATGTCCGTCAAATGACGCACTTAAATGATACCATGTCTACTAGTTTATTGACTACTCATAAAAAGAATGCTCATCTTACTAAAGAAGAACGTGTGATGATTGCGACTTTAAAGTCGCAAGGACTTTCCAATCGCGCAATTGGTCGCCAATTAGGAGTTAATCATCAAACAATTAATAACGAGCTCAACCGTGGTACGGTCCGCCAACTTCGTCGTCAAAAATCTAATGGTAAGATTTACGAATATTCTTACTACATCTATAGTTATGAAGCTGGTCAGGCCACATATCTTGAACATCACCGCCATTCTGGTCGTCGTCGCTTATATTATTCTTCAAAGCAATTTTTACGATTAGCTGATCAGCTAATGCTTGGTGAGTTTGACGACCACCATTACTCCCCACAAGCGGTTATTTATAAGGCTCGAGATTTAATGAATGATGGCACCCTGATCCCAAAGTCGGTTGTAACTTTATATCAATGGATTAATGAGGGTGTGCTTCGTACGTCCAATTTAGACCTCTTTGAAAAACCTAAACGTAAGCATCATCGAACTCATCCGCAAGCTAAAAGGTGCTTAGGGCCTAATATTGCTCAACGACCTCAAACTGCGGACCAACGGTCCGAAATTGGCCATTGGGAACTAGATACAGTTCAGGGACAGAAAAACGGTAATGACAGTGTTGTACTAGTAATGACTGATCGCCTTTCACGAGTTAATATCACGAGTAAAATTGCTGGTAAAACTGCGCATGCAGTAAATCAGTTCTTTATAAATTTACGCCAGAAAATGGGCACAGATGCTTACTATCGCATCTTTAAGACAATAACCTCTGACAACGGTTCAGAATTTAGTGAGTTAACACAAGTTCACGATCATGTTTTCTATGCTGATCCGTATTCCCCTTGGGAACGTGGATCCAATGAGATCAATAACCGGTTTCTCCGCAAGGAGATTACCAAAGGTGAAGCTATAAATAACTATAGTAGTGCTCAGATCATAGCGACTAATGATTGGATGAATCACTATCCACGAGCTATGTTTAATGGACATTCGTCAATGGATATCTATCGTAAGGCCTTCTACCAAGAGATATCACAGCTCCATCAACCAATAATCAATTGGTCAGTATTATTTATTTGAGTCCAGTGGCTAACTTATTCTTGAAATTTAGGATTTTTAGCATAGATCTGTTTTTTGAAGGTAAAAATAAAAGACTTTCCGTAATGAAAAGCCTTTATTTTATTCCCTTATCCAATATCCAATTATTCAAATATCAATGAACCCCTAACGATAATTTAGCAAAGCGGCTCATCCGATCAATCGTCCAAGCAGGTTCCCAGACAAATTCCACATCAACGTTTTTCACCTCTGGAACCTCTCTCACCGCTTTAACTACCATGTCAGCCAGCACATTTGTCAACGGACATCCCATTGTCGTTAGCGTCATTTCAATTAAACATATTCCATCGTTATCGAGATCAATTGTATAAACGAGGCCCAAATTAACAATATCAATATGAAGTTCAGGATCAATAACTGTTGCTAATTGTTGGACAATATCGTCCTTAATTGATTGTTTGTCTCTCATAATTAATTATTTTTCCAATACTTCTCAATAAATTGTTGCCGGCCACCAGCTTCTTCTAAGGCAAAACGTTGCGGATCTTTCTTATAAAAGCCCTGATGATAGTCTTCTGCGGGATAGAATGGCTGCGCATCCTCAATTGTTGTTACAATCTTTGCATCACCAAAACGGCCGCTTTCCTGTAAAGCCTTTTTTGACTCTTCTGCAGTTTTACGTTGTTCATCATTTTTAACGAAAATTACAGGACGATAATTGTCTCCCCGATCTTGGAATTGGCCACTTGCATCAGTCGGATCAGTTTGGTACCAATAAATCTCTACTAAGTCTTTGTATGAAATTTTATCAGGGTCAAAAGTAATCTTTACTGCTTCTGTATGGCCTGTTGTTCCAGAACATACCTGCTCGTAGGTTGGATTGGCAACATGGCCACCAGTGTAACCTGATTCAACTTTCTCAATTCCCGGATAAGTATCAAACGGCTGGACCATGCACCAAAAGCACCCGCCGGCAAATATCGCTGTATCTAAACTCATATATATCAGTCCTTTCTTAATTACGACCATAGATTGGCCATGCTGCTTCTTGTGCACCCTTATATGTCTTGTTAATAGCTTTTTCAGTTTGCTCTGTCTGATATGCTTTTACAATCTCCTTATATACTTTATTATCCTTATTCTTTTCTTGAACCGCAATAATATTAACATATGGTTTTGCAGCTTTATTAACTGGTTCAAGATAGATTGAATCCTTCTTCGGATTTAACTTTGCTGCTACTGCATAATTTCCATTTATAATTGAGGCATCAACCGAATTTAATGCTCGCGCAGTTGTTGCAGGATCAACTTCTTTAAATTGTAAATGCTTAGGATTACTTACAATATCTTTTAAGGATGGCTTAATTCCACTTCCTTTCTTTACTTTAATCAAGCCAGCCGACTGCAAGACATTTAACCCTCGTCCAAGCGTTGTTGGTTCATTAGGAATTGCGATTGTTGCTCCTTCTGGAAGATCTTGAATTTTTTGATACTTGTGGGAATAAACTCCTAATGGTGAAATCACAGTATTTCCAATTGATGTTAAATGTGCATTTTGCTCTTTGTTATATGATTCAAAATAATAACGCGTTAAGCATGAATGCATATCAATTTTACCTTCCTTTAACGCAACGTCTGGTTGAACATAATCATTAAAAACCACGTACTCAATATTGATTCCTTGTTTCTTCAATCTTTTACGAACATTATCCCAGACTGGTTCCGAATCTGTCCCTACTAATCCTAAACGAACAGTTTTAGTTGATGTTTTCTCAAACCGTTGGTGAATAATTCCACCAATCCCAACAACTACAATAATTACTAAAATACTAAAAATAATTAATCCCGTTCTTCTCTTTCGTTTCATTTTCTTCCTCCTTTGCCAGAAAAGAAAAAACGTCCCTAAGAACAACTCAATCGTGCTCCTAGGGACGTTAATAACGTGTTACCACCCTGTCTTCAGTACAAAAGTACCCTCAATTCTAATCTCAGTTTGAAATTAGAAGCATAGATAACGGCTGCTACCCCGTAGAGAATTTGCTTTTAAACTAAGTTCATCCTCTCAATTAACCAAAGACCATCTTCATTATTTCGTTTCCTACCATTTCTCAGCACCTATGGCTCTCTGTATTGGACGTAAAATAATTACTCATCTTTTCTAACTCAATTTTAATCATACTAACAACAGATATTACATAAGTCAACATATTTCTAGAAGTTTTCTTGCACACAACTATGATAATTGCATTTTTTATAGACTGAACTATAATATTAGTAACAGTTATTTTACTTTTGTTAATAACTGTTATTGTTGAAGCGTTTCAGAAAAAGAGGCGAAGTTATTATGGCACTTAGTAAGCAAGAACGTAAAGAAATGGCTCGTAAAGCTATGGAAAAGCGTGGCAGCAAGAAGCCAGATGGTTCTGGTTTTGCAAAGATTGATGCTGACGCCAAGAAACTGAGCGAATAACTCTTTTGAAGCAATTCACTTATATATTAAAGAGACAGAGATGTGTTAACACTGCTGTCTCTTTTCTTTTAAGCATTATTTTGTTCTTTTTCACAAAATTCCGCGAGGCGATCCATCCCCTCTTTAATTTGGTCTATCTCAGTTGCGTAACTGAAGCGGAGATAGCCTTCTCCACCCTTGCCAAAGTTTGATCCAGCTGTTACAGCAACCTTGGCTTCATTGGCAAGTTGGTAAATTAGCTTATTGTCATCCTGATCAAGGAATGACGGAATCTTGGCAAAAATATAAAATGCACCCATTGGTTGACTGCATTCAAAGCCCATTTCTGTAAGCCGCTTATACATATAGTCACGCCGTTTGATATATTGGGCGTCCATTTCCTTTTTTGCCTCGTCTCCAGCCTTTAAAGCGGCTTCTGCAGCGTCCTGGACAAATGTTGCAATATCCGTTACCGCAAATGCATGAACCTTGAACAGCAGATCGGTCACTTTAGCTGGTGCGCAAAGGTAGCCAATTCGCCAACCAGTCATTGCATAGGACTTAGAAAAGCCATTAGCCAAAATTGTCTGGTCTGGAATAACCTTCGCCATGCTTGAGTATTCGCCATCATAGTTTAATTCACTATAAATTTCATCACAGATTGCAAAGATTGGCTTGCCCTTAATTAAGGCAGCTAGTTCATTCATTTCTGCTTGAGTATAGGCAATGCCGGTCGGATTAGACGGATTGACGAAAATAACTCCTTTTACTCGATCACCATATTTATCAAGATACTGTTTAAGAAGAGCTGGTGTTAGTTTAAAACCAGTCTTGGATGTATCTACTTCCACTGGCGTCCCTCCAGCAATCATTACATCAGGCGTGTAGATTGAAAAGGTAGGCGTTGGAACTAAAATTATATCTCCAGGATTAGTAATTGCAGTAATCGCAGCAAAAATTCCTTCCGTTACACCATTTGTAACAAGAATCTCTGTTGCAGGATCATACTGAAGACCATATTTATTAGCTAACGTATCGGCAATCGCTTGACGCAATCCCATTGTTCCACGTTGGGGAGCATAGTGAGTGCGATTGTTTTCAATACTCTCAATTCCGGCCTTTTTGATATATTCTGGTGTATCAAAATCAGGTTCACCAATTGTAAACTTAATAATTCCTGGAATTTTTGAAACGTATTGGGAAAAATCAAATACTTTTAACGTTGGAACATCATTTAAGATCTTCCGCATATGTTCACTCATTTCAACCATTTTACTTAAGATCCCCTTTTTTACTAACTACATACCTTAATTATATGACAATTTAAAAGAAAAAGCATTGTGAGTGGGAATTAACTTTCTAGACAAGGCGGTGGGCTAAGGATAGAACGGTGATTAGCACGGCACGAGCTGATTATCGTTCGGACTTAGCCTCGAGCCTCGTAGTTAATTTCCACGATATCGTAACAATACTCGTATAAAAAACGAGGCTGTTAAAAAAACAAAAGTTTTTTCGGCTCTACAATATCTGGTGTTGATATAGAAATATCACTTTCTATACCAATACTAGATTTTTTGTTTTTAAACTAAAAAAGAGGCATGCCCTCTGATACAATGAAATCGCCAAATCACATAGTAAAGAAGGTAACCTCCATGGATAATGATACAAGGACTCTCCTCAATTTAACAGACCCTCATTTAAATTTTCCTCATCATTGGCTTAAATATAAATCAATTAAAAACGTTCGGGTGGCACAAATATCCTGTACCCTTTCTTATATCCCGCGTGCTTGTCCAAATTGTGGCGTTATTAATCGTGGACAAATCTTAAAATATGGTTTTTATCAAGCTAAATACAAATATGGACAATTTAGGGCTCAACCATTAATGTTGCTTGTTAATACTCAACGTTTTCAATGTCCTGACTGCCATACAACATTTAATGCGACTAGTTATCTTTTTGAAAAGCAACGAACAATTAGTCGTGATTTAAGGCGTGAAATTATTCTTCGGTTAACGCGAATTCAAACAATTAAAGATATTGCCCATGATTTGTTTATCAGTGAAGCTTCGGTCCAGCGGGTCCTTTTGGACCTCGCTGATCAATACAAGCCGAATTTAAACTATCTACCGGAAACACTATGTATTGATGAATTTAAATCAATGCGGAGCGCTAAAGGTAAGATGAGTTTCATCGCTGTTGATGGTGATCGGAGTTGCTTATTTGAACTCCTTGAAGATCGGCGATTACGTAGTTTATTTAAGCATTATCAACAGTTTACACGTGCTGCCCGTTGCCGGGTGAAATATCTGGTAATGGATATGAACGCTGCTTATGATCAACTAGTTAAAACCGTTTTTCCTTGTGCTCAAATCATCTATGATCGCTTTCATATTGCCAAACACCTTAATGATACGATGAATCATGTGCGAATTCATGTCTTCAATCGTTTGCGAAAAGGTGATTCTGCGGAGCAGAAACAAGCTCGGCGCCTTAAACGTTATTGGCGGCTATTTCTTCAAGATCGGGAAAATTTAAGTACAAAAGTTTATTACGAAGGACGTTATTTTAATCGCGTTGTTAATTCCATTATGATCTTAGACTTAATGTTAGCGTATGACCAAGAGTTAAGAGCCACCTATAATTTTATTCAATCCTTGAAGCGTGCTTACAATCAACGTGATTTTACAACTTTCTTTCAATTACTTAAACTCCGGCCAGACAGTGTCAGCCATTATACAATCCACCGTTGTCAAGTTTTAGCGCGCTATAAAGAGGGAATTAAGCGTGGCTTTGAGACGAAGTTCTCAAATGGTCGAACCGAAGGGATTAATAATCGAATTAAAACTATCAAACGAGTTGCCTGTGGTTATCGTTACTTTACGGCATTTAAAACGCGGATTTATTTAATTATTGGCCACCAAATTCAAACTAACTAAAAAGAACCGCCACGAATGACGATTCTAACTAGACCAATTTAATTGGCGAAAATTCATATTTGCGTATCAACACTACTTGACGTAGAGCCGTTTTTTCTCAGCCTCATGCTCAGTTTTATAAAGTTAGTTTTCAAATGCTTTGATCATCCGGTCAAGCAATTCAATATCTGTATCACGAGAATAAATATCCATGATCTCATAGATTTGTGGTGCGGAAGTTGAACCAGTAAAGGCAAGGTTTAATGGGAAGTATAAACCACGACCCTTAATGCCAGTGTCCTTACCTACTTCCTTAATGGCTTGACTATAATCAAGATCATCGCTGCCATTCTCAAGTTTAGCCTTTAAGCCCTTGAGGACAGCTAAAACGTCTTCATTAGCGAAGTCTTCATTGTCCTTAAGCAAATCATAATTGAATGATTGGTCAAGAACTGTGTAGTATGACCATGCATATTGAATAACTTCAAGAAGTTTATTAACATCCCGTTGGTGAACTTTAATTGTCTTCTTAAGTAATTCAGTCAATTGATCTTCTGGGATACTTTGAAGGCGCTTGGCTTCTTCAGTTTCGCCTTCCTTAATTAGTTCCATTGTCCGCTCAGTTAATTCATCAATCGACATACTCTTAATGTATTGAGCATTCATCCAATCAAGTTTCTTTTGATCGAAGTATGCTGGTGCCTTTGACATCCGCTTTGGATCGTACACCTTAATTAACTCTTCTTTAGAGTAGATTTCACGTTCGCCAACTGGAGACCAGCCTAGGAATGCAATAAAGTTAAAGATTGCTTCATGAAGGTAACCGTGCTTCTTGTATTCACTAATGAATTGAAGAGTATCTTTATCACGCTTACTTAACTTCTTACGAGTCTTTGGATTAAAGATCAATGGAATGTGACAGAAGGTTGGGTGATCCCATCCTAATGCTTCATAAATAGCAATTTGCTTTGGCGTATTTGAGATGTGATCAGCACCACGCAAAACATGGGTAATGTCCATGGTATGGTCATCAACTACAACGGCAAAGTTATACGTTGGCATCCCATCACTCTTTTCAATGATGAAGTCACCACCAAGGTTGTCAGAGTTAAATGAAACATGACCACGTGCAATATCGTCCCATTCGTAATCATGGTCTTTAGGGAAGTGGAAACGAATAGTTGGCTTTAAGCCCTTTGCTTCAGCCGCCTTTTGTTCTTCTTCACTCTTACCATACCAACGACCATCATAATGAGGTGGTTCATTGTTAGCCTTTTGCCGTTCGCGCATCTCAGCTAATTCTTCCTCTGTTGAGTAATCCTTGTACGCAATTCCCTTGTCTAATAATTCTTGAATGTATTTGTGGTAAATACCTTCCTTATTCCGTTCACTTTGACGGTAAGGAGCATACTTTGGATTTGGCTTATTTGGACCTTCATCCCAGTCAATTCCTAACCAGTGAAGATTTTCACGTTGGCTAGCTTCACCATCTTCAACGTTCCGCTTGGTATCGGTATCTTCAATCCGTAATACCATCGTTCCATCGAAGTGACGTGCAAATAAATAATTAAATAATGCTGATTGAGCATTTCCGATATGTAAGAAACCTGTTGGGCTAGGTGCATACCGAACTCTGACCTTTTGATCCATGATCTAAGACTCTCCTTTAGTAACTAATCGAAATATAATTCCGATTTAAAATTGGTTGCTAGATCAACTAGCAGTCCTTAAAAACGTACTACACATATTATAATAACACGCTTTTATTGCAACAAATATAATTGTATATGAAACAGCATATTTGTCAATTAACTAGTCGATTTCGCATGAAAAACACTTAGCAAGTAATCCTGCATAAGTGTTTTTTCGTTGTTTATTAACTTATTGTTATTGCTTAGTATTGTTCCATGTAATGTTGACGTTCCCATTCAGAAACGTGTTGACGATATGAGGCATATTCACGAGTCTTGGCTTCCATAAAGCTGTTGTAGAGGTGTTCACCCATTGAACTCTTGATAACCTCATCGTTAGCCAAAGACTTTAATGCGTTGTGTAAAGTATCTGGTAAATCGCGAATATCTTTTTCAGCTCGTTCGGCCTTCGTCATCGTATAGATGTTTTCATCAACATTATGAATTGGTGGTAAGTTGTTGCGTAAACCATCTAAACCAGCTTCAAGAACAGCAGCGATTGCAAGGTAAGGGTTAGCTGATGGATCCGCTGACCGTAACTCAAGCCGTGTTTCCATTCCACGATCACTTGGAATTCGTACAAGTGGTGACCGGTTAGAAGTTGACCATGCAACATAAACCGGTGCTTCATAGCCTGGAACCAATCGCTTATAGGAGTTGACGATTGGGTTGCAAATTGCAGTGTAGCTCCGTGCATGCTTCATCAAACCGCCCAAGAAATGGTAAGCAGTTGCGGAAAGCTTATCTTTATCATTTTCATCAAAGAAGGCGTTAGTGCCATCTTGACTAAACAATGACATATTGAGGTGCATTCCTGAACCGTTAATACCAGAAAGCGGCTTAGGCATAAAGGTAGCATGGAAACCATACTTCTTAGCAATTGTTTTAACCACGAACTTAAATGTTTGAATGTTATCAGCGGCTTCTAAAGCATCTGAGTACTTGAAGTCAACTTCATGCTGACCAGGAGCAACTTCATGGTGCGCTGCTTCAACATCAAAGCCCATCTTTTCAAGAGCTAAAACGATATCACGGCGGCAATCTTCACCAGGATCTGCCGGTTCCATGTCAAAGTAATTTTCTTTATCGTTAAGATTGGTAGTTGGGTTACCCTTTTCATCAGTCTTGAAGAGGAAGAATTCTGGTTCAGGTCCAATGTTAAAGTCTTTGAAGCCCATCTTCCGCATATCTTCAAGCACCCGCTTCAAGTTGTTACGTGGGTCACCTTCAAATGGCGTGCCGTCAGTCTTGTAAACACTGCAGATTACCCGCGCAACCTTTCCGTGTTCAGCACCCCAAGGGAATGCAAGCCAAGTGGACATATCTGGGTAAAGATACATGTCACTTTCTTCAATCCGAACAAATCCATCAATTGAAGAACCATCAAACATAATTTTGTTATCCATCAATTTATCTAACTGACTAACTGGTAAGTCAACGCTCTTAATCGTTCCTAATAGGTCAGTAAACATAACTCGTAAGAAATGGATATCTTCATCCTTTACCATTTGGCGAACTTCATCTTTTGTAAATACGTGTTTACCCATAAAATTTCATTCCCTTTCATACAATCTCCACAGAAATAGATGACTATACCAATCCATCTAACATCTGCTTCTCTCCTTAACACTGTGACTTAGAATAACAATAGACAGGCCATAAGTCAATTCTATTTAAGAGCTTTATTTTAATTAAAAAAATCTTTCCTCCCGTACTTTATTTTTTTAACCAATCATTTATAAATTGCTTAATTTGATTAATATCATCAGGATGACGCAAAATATCAAACCAGTGAGTATCAGCCTTATTTCTAAACCACGTTAACTGTCGTTTGGCATAATGGCGAGAATCCTGCTTAATTTTCTCAACTGCTTCGTCAAGGCTAATCTCGCCACGAAAATAAGGAAATAGTTCATGGTAACCAATCCCCTTACCTGCCGGCAGATCTTCTCCTCCTTGATCAAATAACCATTTTGCTTCTTCTAACAGGCCGTTTTGAATCATTAAATCAACTCGTTTATTGATCCGGTCATATAAAACAGGGCGCTCAGTAGTCAGGCCAATTAAGAGAAAATCATTTGTTGCTTTGAACTGGGGCTGGTTGGAAAATAACTGACCCGTTTTCTTGATCACCTCTAAAGCCCGGATAACCCGACGAGTATTAGACTTTGGAATCCGAGCGCTGGCCACTGGATCTAACTTGTTTAATTGTTCCCAAACATACTCGGCTCCCTTTTCTTCAGCAACCTTTTTCCAATGGTTACGAATTTCGAGCGTTTGTTGATCAAACTGATCACTTCCCAATGCTAGGTTATCCGTTAATGTTTGAAGATAAAATCCAGTTCCGCCTGCAATGATCGGCAAATGATTACGTTGAGCTATTTCGTCTATTTTTTGGTCAGCAAGTTTCTTAAAACGGGCAGCAGAAAAGCGCTCCTCAATATTGCAGATATCAATGAGGTGGTGCGACACATCCCCCATTTCTTCGGGAGTAACTTTTGCCGTCCCAATATCAAGGTGGCGATAAACTTGCATCGAATCACCGGAAATTACTTCCCCATCAAATTCATGTGCCAATTTTATTGATAGCGCAGTTTTTCCTACAGCGGTTGGGCCAACAATTGCAATTACTTTATTCATCTTAACTCTCCAATTTTTATAAATTTTATGCTAAAACTTGTCCTTCTCACTGGTAAAACGCCATTAATTCTTGCATAATGGAGGTAGCCTATAAATTCGAGGAGGTTTTATGTTATGAAACAATTAGCAAAAGGTATTTTAGTTGGTAGTTTAGCAACAGTTGCTGCCATTGCTAGCGGGGTTCTTACTTTCCATAAAACTGTCATTAAGCCAGCTGAAGAAGAAGAAGAGAAGTTTGATCAAAACCGTCGAGCTGCTATCCGTAAGGGCCGCTCAGCACACCAACTTTAATTTCATTTAAGATTCAAAAAGCAGAGAGGCTGGGAGAAAACAAAATTTTCTCCCAGCCTCTTTTTTATTGGTTAAAATTCACAAGAGGCTAGATTCTAAGCATTAGCAAATAATTGGTTAGAATCATCAACCATCCTGACAAAAAGCATATAAGATACTTTTCTTAATACTTGGACTTTTTAGTCTTACCGTCCCATGCACGATAACCATCTTTTAAGATATAAAGGTGGTTATACCCATGCTTACCTAAAAATGCAGCGGCCTGGGTACTTAATGTCATTCCTTCATCATATAAGTAAACTGGCAAGTCCTTCCGCAACTCGCCATATTGTTGACGAAGATACGGATAAGGCAAGTTACGTGCACCAAGAATATGTCCTTGTTTAAAGTCATTTTCTTGTCGCAAGTCGATAACCTGTGCTTTTCGCATTCCTTGCTTAAAGTCATCTTGACTAAGGACAGTTGCATATCTCTTTCGACGGTAAGTCTGAAATGCCCAGCTAAAAATCCATACTAACAAGATGATTATAATGACTGCATTAAGAATCATCAAGCCAGAGCTAACTCCAAGTACCACGATCATTTCCCCTTACAAATTAATCTTCATTTACAAACTGACGAGCTAATGAAGCAGCACCGATAACACCAGCATCATTACCTAATTCAGCTAACTTCAATTGAGTTGAAGTCCGAACTGTTGGGAAGGCAAATTTTTCAAAGTTTTGCTTTACCCGCTTCAAAAGGAATTCACCAGCTGCGGAAACTCCACCACCGATAACAAGGTATTCAGGGTTTAATGCGTTACTTAAGTTGGCAGTTGCCAAACCAAGGTAGAAGCAAACTTCATCAACAACAGTGTTAGCAAGGTAATCATTTTCCTTAGCAAGGTCAAAGACAATCTTGGCTGTAATTTCATCACCGTTATCAATCATTGCCTTCAAACGACTGTTACCTTCATATTCTTCCGCCTTATCTTGAGCGATATGAACAATTCCAGTAGCAGATGCATATTGTTCAAGACATCCATGGTTTCCACAAGTACAAAGGTATCCATCTGACTTAACAATCATGTGACCAACTTCCCCACCGGCACCAACAACACCGTGGATAAGCTTACCATTAGAGATAAGTCCACCACCAACACCGGTACCTAAAGTAATAAATGCAACATCGTCACCTTCATTACCAGCACCCTTCCAACGTTCACCAAGTGCGGCAACGTTAGCATCGTTATCAAGAGCAAATTGCATCCCAGTGCCTTGTTCAATCTCTTCTTTAACGTTTTGCGTTGTCTTCCAGTTTAAGTTGTAGGCACCAATAACAGTTCCCTTTTCACGGTCAATTGTTCCGGGAGTTCCCATTCCGATTCCAATAAATTGGTCGCGAGACATTTTGTATAAATCAAGGTGGTGATTAATTGAGTTAATGATGTCTGGCACAATGTGTGAACCATCATCCAAAATGTTAGTCCGCAAAGACCACTTTTGTTGAATCTCACCGTTCTCCGTTAAAATTGCAAACTTGATAGTAGTACCACCAAGGTCAACACCAATTAATTTCTTAGCCATAATGATTCCTTTCCTGGGTAAGGTTTAATACAGTTTACCCCTTTTAATTCTCGTTTGTTCTTCACGATGTTCTTTACGCAAGACAATCTTTGCTTTTGTATAAGTTGAGTTATCTACAACTCCTGATTGATAGAGGTTATCGAGCTCAATAGCCATTAACTCAATATCATACAGTCGTTTACCCACATATACAAACACGTTGAATTCTTTTAATAGTTGCTGAACATCGTATAGTGTGCGGTAGTTTCTTGAGGCGATTGCCATAAATTATCACTTCAATTCTAGAGTCAAAATTACCAAACTTACCGTTAATACAGCTCCACTTAACAACCGTTTTAGGTAATCAACAGTTCCTAACATGGGAGCACCAACAATAAATGCAATGAAAAAGCCACCAAATAGGCCGCCAATGTGTCCTACCAAGTCAACTCCTGACAGGAAAAAATCCATCACAATATTAATAATAACAAATAACAAAAAAGTACGACTTAAGACGCGAACAATAACATTATGGTGAAAGCAAACACCCAACATTAAAAATGCGCCAAATAATCCAAAAATAGCAGTACTAGCACCAGCTGAAACTGTCGATGGCATGAAGACCGCGCTAGTAAGATTACCAAAAAACGCGCTGACAAAGTAGATGACTACCATTCGCCAATGACCGAAAAATTCTTCAATATAACGGCCGATATATAAAAGCGTAACGCTGTTGACTACTAAGTGTGATAAACCAACATGAAGGAACACAGGTGATACTAAGCGCCACCATTCACCTCCCTTGATCAAGAGCGTACTACGAGCACCCATGTTAAGGAGGGTTACTGTATTAGTTGAGCCACCTGCATAAACTAACCAGCAATAAACTAATATCTGAAAAATTATTAAGGTAAGCGTCACGGGCGCTAATCTTAGTCCCTGCGTCCGCATCTTCTATATCTCCGGTAAATACAACACTTTATCTATCCGCTGATCGAATTCTTCTGGTTCCCATTCGTTTTCTTCAGCCAGTTGCGTTGTCAATGCCATTGAAACTTTAGGACCCTTATAGTTTTTTAGGTAACGATCATAATAACCGCCACCAAAGCCCAACCTGTTACCAGATGCGGTAAAGGCTACTCCAGGAACAACCATCAAATCAATCTCATCTGGAGAATAAACTTTGCCATCATGTGGCTCTAAAATACCAAAAGACGTCTCATCGAAATCGGTATCTTCATTTAATTCAACAAATTCCATTTGACGATGTGGCAGCGTCCGTGGAACAACAATCTGTTGGCCCTTATGACGCGCATGAAGGATAATAGGTGCAGTATCAATTTCAAAAGATTGACTTAAAGTAACAGCAATTGTCTTAGCCCCTGTCCATTCAGGTTGATCATATAGCAAAGATGCTAATTTTCGCTCTTCGTAAAGACGGGTGTTTAAATCTAATTGTTGAAGGCGCGCAATATATGCTTGTCGTAACTCTTTCTTTGAATAAGCCATTATGTTATGACCGCTCCTTTATAGTGAAGTAACAAACGGTATCAGATTTTATTATCACCGCTTGAGTGAATTTATGCAAGCGTTTTTTTATAAAAATAAATAAAAAGAGCCGGTCTCCCAGCTCCTTTATATGGTCATTACTTAGTTTCCCGATGTAATGTAACCTTTTGTTCCCGTGGACAGTACTTGTTTAATTCAAGACGATCTGGGTTATGACGACGGTTCTTGCTAGTTAAGTAAGTCCGCTCGTGGCATGAAGTACATTCAAGTGTAATGTTGACACGCATTATTTTGACCTCCAAACTATTTCTTTTATTTAACGTGGTTATTTATCGTAACCCTAACTCGTACAACTATATCATTTATTCTTCTATTTGGCTAGTAATTTATCAAAGTTTGTTAAGGAAATTTCCTTGACAGTTTCGTTAGTCACCAAAACCCTTAGGACTCTGAACAGTCTTCCAGTAGGCTTCAAAAATTTGTTTTGCCATTGTCAGGTTGGCACCACCATCGGAATTTGAAGCTCCTGGAATAGCCAAAGCGACTACAACTTGTGGATTATCAGATGGCGCAAATCCAGCAAAACTTAGCGTAGTTGTTGAGTGTGACTTGTAGTAGGTTTCGGCAGTCCCTGTCTTACCAGATACTGATGGTTTAACAGATGCCAACGCTTTACCAGTAACATAACGGTTAGAACCATGAACCACTTGATAAAGCCCTTGTTTAACGACATCAAAGTCAGCTTTAGAAGCAGGAATGGTTAATTGAACTTGGGGCTTTGTTGTATATTCAACGGCACCAAGTTGACCATTGGCTTTCGTACCACGGATTTCTTTAACAATGTATGGACGCATCCGGTTACCACCGTTAGCAATAGTAGACATATATTGGGCAAGTTGAATCAAAGTATAACCATCATAGTTACCATATGACAAGTCAAGTGCTGAACCGATATGCTTTTGGTCAGCAGGTCCTGTATAACCGCTTGTTTCACCAGGCAAGTCGATTCCAGTTTTAACCCCTAGTCCAAACATGTTGAAGTAACCCCGCGCTTTAGCAAAAATACTTGGCTTCATCGTAATTTGCGCGTTTGGTGTATATTTCATCCCCGCTTCTTTCATGAGCAGTTGCATCATGTAGGAGTTGGAAGAAACTTCAAGGGCCGTTGCTGCATTAATTGCCATATTTGCTGATCCACCATGGTTAAACCATGATCCCTTAGATGAAGTGCCGGCAAGCTTAATCGGCATATCAGTTAAGGTATTATTGGTTGGCGTAATTACACCATCCATTAATGCCCCCATGACCATCGCCGGCTTTACAACTGAACCCATCGTAATTGGGTGGTTGATAGCACCAATTTCATCAGGGGTTTCTTTACCTGTTGCTGGGTCACGGTCAATTCCTGCCATCGCATAAATTGCACCGGTATTTGGATTCATTACTACTGCATATACCCCAGTGGAATACTGGTTTCCGGCAGCTGAGTAATTGTTTTTCAAAATCGATTGAACTTGCTTTTGGAACTTTGAATTAATCGTTAATACAAGGTTATCACCCTTCTTACCAGGGTACTTAGTCTTTTCTTTAGTTACATCATTTCCGTTAGTAGTAACTTCAGTTTGTGACTTCGAACCAGCTAAAGTTGATTGGAACTGTTTTTCCAGATAACTTTGTCCAACGCTATCATTTCGAGAATATCCTTGAGCAAGCAATGAGTTAACTTCATCACTTGGTAA
Source organism: Limosilactobacillus reuteri (assembly GCF_034259105.1). Lineage (NCBI taxonomy): Bacteria > Bacillati > Bacillota > Bacilli > Lactobacillales > Lactobacillaceae > Limosilactobacillus > Limosilactobacillus reuteri. The sequence continues at coordinate 1,241,710 of NZ_CP139478.1, forward strand.
ACCAGTAGTTGAGACAGTTCCTGTTAACGATTGAATATCTGTACCTTGGGGGTAATTACGAGTCCAAGACGTTCCAATCTTTACCCCTGGCATTTCATTCAAGTGTTCTCCAACTGCTGCAAGCTCTTTAGCACTAACACCCGTTTCTTTAATATAAGTTGTCGAAAGGGAATATGCTCCACTCATTGCCGCATAAATTCGAGCATTATTCTTTTGCTGATCTGTAAGTTCCCATGAATCAGGATGCTTGCTCAAATATTCGAGAGCTTTATTATATTTAGTATCTTCAGAATCGGCATCTGAAGTCTTAACATGTTTCAAAACACTCTTAAGCCGCTCTTTATCAGCAAGGTAATAATCCTCTTCATTTCGATCAGTTAAGCGCGAATTTTTATTAGAAACAGACACATATTTTCCTAAACGATTAGCAATCTGATAGAGCTGATCAGTAGTTACATTGGCCCCTTTAGTATAGGTAATGGCTTGATGAGTTTGATTACCAACAAGAACATTCCCTTGTGAATCATAAATCATCCCCCGTTGTACATTATTCGTCTGCGTTGTTGTATCTGATCGCTTTACTTCCGCTTTAAATGATGTTCCTTGCAGAACTTGAAGATAAAACAGTCGAATAGTTAACGCTAATAACAAAATACCAACAATCCATAATAGCATGTTCAGCCGGAATGGAATAATTGACTGCGCATTTTGACGCTTTTTGGTACGTGAACCAAATAAGTTCATTATTCGATCAAAGAATTTCACAGTTTTATAATTCTCCTTCATCGTAGTGAATCTATTTTAACAAAAATTACCTGCTTTAACAGATAGTTACCACTACTAACGTGAAAATAATACTCTTTATTTTATAAGAAATGAAGAATTTATTCCAATGATTTAATGAAATTTAATGAACAATAGTAATGAATATCATTTTAAAAAAGGATATGATAATGTGGATGTGTCTATTTAATTGAGAGAAGGAGAATTTTGCTGTGTTTTTATATCAACATCATCGTTTATATCGACGCAAAATTTTGATTGCAAGCTTCCTGCTACCAGTTATTTTGATGGCCTGCTATTTTGCATATCGTCAAATGACTCCCTTTGGCAAAAGCAGTTTATTAACCGTTGATCTTGGTCAACAATATGTCGATTTTTTCAGTTACCTTCGAAATACTATTCTCCACCATCCTAGCAGTTTCTTTTATTCGTTTAGCAAAGGGCTGGGTGGCGAAATGTTTGGAACTAATGCGTATTACTTGCTAAGTCCATTAAACTTAATTTTGTTATTCTTCCCTGCTCAACACCTTGCAACTGGGATAACCATCGTTACACTCGTTCGATACGGTCTAGCGGGATTGAGTTTTGCCTGGTTAATGCAAAAAACTGAGCTACAACAGGGGTGGCGAATTTTAGCATTCAGTACAGTCTACTCAATGAATGGCTGGATGATTGCCAACCAATTAAATATGATTTGGCAAGATGCTTTAATACTTTTGCCGTTAATTATTTGGGGCCTTCTCAAACTTATTTACCAAAATCGAGTTGGAACTTATATCTCTTGGCTAGCCGTAATGCTGGTTGATAATTATTATATGGGCTGGATGATTGCCATCTTTACTATTCTATTTTTCCTCTGGCAAACACCAGCGTTAGCCTCATGGCGACAACGGGGAGTAATTTTTCTCCGCTATCTCGGCAGCTCATTGCTGGCGGCAGGTATTTCAGCAGTCATTTTATTGCCCACTTTCTACGCCTTAATGCAGAGTAAAGGGACGTATACTGAGACCAAGATTCACAGCCGTTTTGAGTACTTTGCTCCTAAAATGCTTGGGAAACTTGTCCCCGGATCATTTAATTTTAATCAAATGCCAAGTGGTCAGCCTAACATTTATATCGGAATGCTATTAATGCTCGGCGCTTGTCTCTACTTCTTCAATAATCGCTTTGACCTTCGTCGTCGTTTAATTGGGGCAGCCATTTCTATTTTCTTTATTTTCTCATTCTGTTACGAACCATTAGATCTTTTATGGCATGCCGGACAGTTTCCAGTTTGGTACCCTTATCGTTTTTCCTACCTTTTCTCTTTCTGGTGCATCTATCTTGCAGCTAAAGTGCTTCAACCTGATTTCAAAATAAAAAAGCGCAGTGCACTTATCCTGACGTTGCTTATTATCGCAATTTACTGGTATGTTGGTACGCTTAACTTATCGTATATTAATAACAATCAACGGAATATCGGCTTATGCTTTGCGCTGATCGCTGTTAGCTGTCTTTGTATTCCCCAAACAAATTCACCGCGCTTATACGATGCGCTTCTTGTTCTCCTTGCTGTCTGTGATATTTCTATGAGTGGGTACACGGCGCTTAATAAGATCTCTTACGTTTCACAACCTGAATTTGGCAACTACACTATCGCTCTTGATAAAAGTATAGAAAAACTAAAGAAACATGATCCAGGTTTCTACCGCGTTGCCAAAACTTTTATGCGCACGAAAGATGATCCCTTTCAAGCAGACTTTAATTCTGGTGACCACTTTGGTTCGACTCTAGAACCGCCAATTCCAGCCTTCATGGGTGCAATTGGGCAGCCAGATGGGGATGGTTTTGTTACGTATACTAATGGAACTCAAGTGAGTGATGCGCTTCTTGGTTACAAATACACTATGAATGCTCGGAATACGTCAGCCGGACAGGCATTACCCCTATCAGGTTTCCGTCCTGATTGGTACAGTTACCCATTAGTAGGATCAACTTCGGCAGTCAATCTCCGTGAGAATCCAAATGTTCTTCCGATCGCATTTGGAGCTAATGCCGCCATCCTTCACCTTCAACGGACAACAATGGATCCGTTAAACTATCAGTCACAGATTTTCCAAACGCTTGCCGGTCGTCCAACACTTCATTCATTATTTGCCGTTCAAAACTTTAATTCCGTTAAATTCAATAATGTTCAAAGTGCTAAGCAAATTACTGGCACGATCTTTAGAAAGCAAAACCTGCTTAAACCAGCATTAGTTCAGCTAGAATTTATTCCGCCAACCAACGATTCTTACTACTTAACACTCGGACCAAACGTTGAGGATAATGCCACAATTACGATGAATAACAAAAAATTCACCCAATATGACACCTTTCGTAATACGGTAGTAATCAACGTTGCTCATGATCAAAAAGGGCAAAAAGTCCTTGTCAATTTGCAACTAAAGAAAGCTACACTTTGGATGCAAAACGTTAGTATCTATCAACTAAAGCAACGACCATTTATGGCCAGCTTAAAGACTCTCCAAGAATCTCCCTTAAAGATTAGTTCATACCGTAGTAATCGGATCGTTGGTACAGTCAATCTCCAGCGTAATCAGCGAGTATTGATGACTACTATTCCTGCTGCCAAGGGTTGGCACGTTAAAGTAGATGGTAAGTCTACTACTCCACAAACCGTGCTTAATACGTTTATGGCTATTCCAATGAGTCCCGGAAAGCATCGGGTTGAATTTTATTATCGGCCACCGTTTCTCATTCTCGGGCTTATAATTACAGTTATAAGTCTCGGTTTAACTGGTTGGTGGGTTAAGAAAGAACATCAAACAAGGACAATGTTTGATTAACAATAAAGCTCTTTAGCATACTATCATTAGAATAGTTTATGCTAAAGAGCTTTTTCGCTATATAAAAAATTAATGCTGAGATGCTCCAGTAGAGGCATCAGCCTTATTATCGGAATGGTCATCAGCGTCATTAACAAATCCAGCTACGTCAGGTGTATCGCCATCTTCATGTTGAAAATGAAAAACCGGTCCGTCGGCTTGCGGATCATAGTCAACAGTAGTTATAAGATCCTTAAAGAACCACTCATCTAGCGAATCAATGTGATAGTTAATACCATCCTTTTTAACCTCTAAAATTGGATCAACTGGTTTATCTTCACGAGTGAATCCTTGTGAAAAACCATGATGGACTTCAGTTTGACCATAAGTTTTACCGTAAAACTTTATTCCATTTCCCGATTCTAATCCCATTTCGTCACGAAACCATTGACTTGCAGCATCAGTAATAATCAATTTCATTTTTATTCCCTCCAACGTTCAGTGATATCGCTTTCATACACCTTACTATAGCATAGTAGAAAAATAATACCAATAAGAAAAGCGAGATTGAGAAATTCACTACATTCCTCGATCTCGCTTAAATTATTTTAATTAATCAACCTTGATAATCTTTAACTTGATTGTCCCATTTGGAACGTCAACATCGACAACTTCACCGACTTTGTGTCCTAAGAGACCCTTTGCCATTGGAGATTCATTAGAAATCTTACCATTGAATGGATCAGATTCTGATTCACCAACAATTTGGTATTCTTCTGGTTCTTCATCTGGCAATTCTTGAATAGTAATTGTCCGTCCCATGGATACTTCATCCTTATCGACATCTTCATTATCGATAATTTCAGCATATTGAAGCATGTTTTCAATTTGAGCAATCCGGCTTTCAACCATTGCTTGTTCGTCTTTTGCTGATTCATATTCTGAGTTTTCAGATAAATCACCATAACTACGAGCAATCTTTATCCGCTTAATAACTTCTGGTCGACGCTTCAAGCGATATTCTTCAAGTTCATCTTCAAGCTTTTTCTTCCCTTCAAGGGTCATTGGAAAAGTTTTTTCTTCAGCCATTATAAACACTCCTCATAATTTATCCAGTGCAACATTACCATTTCTACTTCAGCTTGTAAATACCTATTGTAATTCCGTATGTCCACGTTTTACCAAAATATCACGGATCTTTGTAGACAATAGGTCAATTGCAACTTGGTTTTCGCCACCTTCTGGCACAATAATGTCAGCGTAGCGTTTAGTTGGTTCAACAAATTGATGGTACATTGGCTTAACCGTAGCTAAATATTGCGTAATAATTGAATCAAGAGACCGTCCACGCTCTACCATATCACGTTGAATCCGGCGAATAATCCGAATGTCATCATCTGTATCAACGTAAACCTTAATATCCATTAAATCACGTAAACGCTCATCATCAAGAATTAAGATTCCTTCCAAAATAATAACATCGGTTGGTTCTACATGAACGGTTTTGTCTGAACGTGTATATTGTGCATAGTCATATACCGGCATCTCAATAGCCTTATTACTTCGCAAATCCGTTAGTTGCTTAATTAAAAAATTGGTATCAAATGCAAGTGGATGATCATAATTTACTGCTTTACGTTCATCCATTGTCATATCTGACTGATCATTATAGTAAGTATCTTGGTTAATAATCTGGATCGCTTGCCCATGCAATTGGTCATAGATTTTATTACTTACCGTTGTCTTTCCACTACCGGAACCACCTGTAACACCAATAACTACTGGACGCTTATTCTGTTGAATACTCATCAATTTGTCTCCCTCATAAAACTTTCTAATCTGAAATAGTATATAGCACTCTTTTGTGATGCGCAAGATAATTACTAATTTAAATTATTAAAGGTGAGGTGAAAGGGAATATTAATGCATCACAACATAGTAATTTCCAGGGAAGTATTGTTGGTCAGTAATTTTAACTGTTTCATTTTCATTTGGCGCTTGAATAATCCGACCATCCCCAAGTGAAATGGCAACGTGATATGGCGCATCATCAGAACCATAAAAAATAAGGGCTCCATATGGCGCGTTTAAAACATTATCGTGAATATGTGGTCCTAAAGCTTGTTGTTCATACGTCGTCCGTTGTGGAATACCGTAACAATATTGAACCAACCCAGAACAATCAAATCCGCCTGGCTTATTACCACCCCATACATAAGGGGTTCCTAAATAAGACATTGCCTTGTTAACAGAATCTTGCAGACTTTGACTGTTCTTGCTAGCTTGATCTTTTTTCTCAGCATTATTAGCAGGTGTTTCATTTTTATCTTTGGTTGGAATTGTCAACTTTTGTCCCACAAAAATCAACTCTTTATTTTGCAAGTGATTAGCGGTTGCAATATCATCCGCATTAACATTATACTTTTGAGCAATCCCATTCAAACTATCGCCAGCATTGACCGTAATAGTCGTATCAGCCTTTGCAGTTACAGTGCCCATTGCCATTGCGCCAGCTACCCCTAACGACGATGCAAGAATTTTCTTTGTTGTTGATTTCATTATTTCGTTTATCCCTCTTTATATTAAATATCATTATTTTATTATCAAACTATTAATAAAATAGCAGAAAATTTTCAGCGCTTCAACCACTAATTATTAGTTTAGTGATTAGCCCTATAATATAAATACGTAAAAAATAATTATTTGCACTAAAAAAGGCCGAAAAGTTTCGGCCCTTTTAATTTTTAACGAATTTCTGCATCAACCTTATCTTGCAAATAAGCAGTAACCTTATCAAAGGCCGTGTTTACTTGGTCTTCAGTTAACGTTCCTTTATCATCTTGATAAGTTAAGGTGTAAGCTAATGACTTCTTGCCAGCAGGAAGGTGAGAACCAGCATAAACATCAAATAGGTGAATGTCCTTAAGGTAAGCACCACCCTTTTGCTTAATTGCCTCTACAATTGTTGCATTTTCAACATCATCATCAACCAAGAGAGCAATATCGCGAGTGATTGAAGGATACTTACTAATAGGTGTATATTCATTTTCAATCTTTGATGCAGCTAGTAATGATTCTAGATTTAATTCAAATACGTATGTTTCTGGAATCTTGTATTCCTTAGCAGTTTGTGGGTGAACTTGACCAATGAAGCCAACTAATTGGTCATCAACCGTAATATCGGCTGTTCGTCCTGGATGCATTTCTGGCCGATCACTAGTTGAAACATAAGCAACCTTACCAGCAATTCCCATATTCTTAAGGTAACGTTCAACGATCCCCTTTAGTTGGAAGAAATCAACCGGTTGATCCTTCTTATTCCAGCTATTAGCTACCATTTGACCAGTGACCGCTGCTGCAAGGTGTTCTTGTTCTACTGGACGTTCATCCCCCATCGGCAAGAATACCCGGCCTTCTTCATATAGTGCTACGTTATCAACATTCCGCGCCACGTTGTAAGCAATATCATTAAGCAAGCCGCTAACAATATTCATCCGGGTAGCTACATGGTCCGAACTCATTGGGAAGTCAAGTTTCATTGGTTCAGCAAGTGGCTTAATTTGGAACTGCTTAGCCTTCTCAACAGTTGTTAAGGAATAACTAATTGCTTGAGTTAAGCCCATTCCTTCGAGATCATGACGACTTGCCCGAATAAACCGTTGACGTGGAGTAAGTCCTCCCCGGTTACGCGTCATCGTTGGTAAAGTAGACGGTAAGTTATCATAACCATAAATCCGCGCAATTTCTTCATAAAGATCAGCTGCCAGGCTAATATCCCACCGCCGTGCTGGAGCAATCACTGTTAATTGATCGTCATCATCAACAGTGTAAGCAAATGCCAAGCGATCAAAAATGTCAGTAACTTGTTCCATGGTTAATGAAGTTCCCAGAACATGATTAATCTTCGCAAGGGATAGTTTGATTGGGGTATCAACTGCTGGCGCTTCACTACCAGTAACAATTCCAGCAGTAATCGTTCCCCCAGCAAGCTCCTTAATCATTTCGGCTGCTTCATTCAATGCGGTTTCAACGGTTGCTGGATTGATTCCACGTTCAAACCGCATTGAGGATTCACTATGAAGATCTAAGCGCCGGGCTTGCTTCCGGACCATTACTGGATCAAAAATGGCTGCTTCAATGGCAACAGTTGTCGTATCATCACTTACTGCAGTTCCTTCTCCACCCATCGTTCCCGCAAGCGCAACTGGATGATCATCGACAGTTACAACAATATCATTTGCTTTTAAGGTTTGTTCATCCCCGTCTAATGTAATAAACTTTTCACCTTCATTAGCGTGGCGAACCCCAAAGTTTTTACCAGATAATTGATCATAATCATAACTGTGGAGTGGTTGACCATATTTAAGAAGGACATAGTTAGTCACATCCACAACATTATTTACAGGACGAATACCACTATTCCATAAGCGAATTTGAAGCCATAATGGACTTTCGGCAATTTTAACGCCTTTGATTACCCGTAATTTATAAGTTGGTGCAATCTTAGTATCATTAATTTCTGCTTGAAGAAAATCCGTGGTCTTTTCAGTACCTTCTTCTTTAATCGTAATTTCCTTAAAATGTGGCTTTAACCCGTAAAAGGCAGCGATATCATTAACATTTCCATAAATACTAAGCATATCTCCACGGTTAGGAGTTACGTCTGTATCGATGATCGTATCGTCCATTCCTAAGTACTTAAATACGGGATCACCATTTTTAGCATCATCTGGTAAGAAGTAGATACCATCTTCGTAATCTTTAGGCGCAATCTTGTCGCTAAAGCCAATTTCTTGAAGAGCACAAAGCATTCCATTTGACTCAACACCGCGAATCTTGCCACGCTTAATCTTTTGGTTATCAGCAATTCGCGCACCGTGAAGGGCTACGATTACCTTTTTACCTTCTTGGACGTTCGGGGCACCACAAACAATTTGAATCGGTTCTTCTTCGCCAACATCAACTTGACAAACATGAAGGTGGTCTGAGTCAGGGTGATTTTCACATTTTACTACTTCCCCAACAACAATCTTTTTTAATCCGTCGCTCAGTGAGTAAACGTCATTAATGTCCACAGAGGTACGAGCAATCTTTTCAGCTAAATCTTGAGGGGCAACGTCTAAATCAAGGTATTCTTGAAGCCATTGATATGATACTTTCATTTCACATTATCCTTTCTGGTCAAATTGGTTAAGGAAGCGGACATCATTTTGGTAGAAGTTACGGATATCATCAACACCGTACTTCAGCATGGCAAAACGATCTGGTCCAAGTCCAAAGGCAAAACCGCCGTATTCTTCTGGATCAACGCCTGACATCTTAAGCACATTTGGATGAACCATTCCGGCACCAAGAACTTCAATCCAACCAGTTTGTTTACAAATTGCACAACCCTTGCCAAGGCAGTTGAAACAAGTAATATCTGCCTCAACTGATGGTTCAGTAAATGGGAAGTAACTTGGTCGCAAGCGAACCTTTAACTTGTCACCGAAAAGTTTTTGAGCAACGGCCTCAAGAGTTCCCTTCAAATCAGCCATGGTAATATTTTTACCAACAACCATCCCTTCAATTTGGTGGAATTGGTGACTGTGAGTTGCATCATCAGTATCACGCCGGTAAACCTTACCTGGTGAAATCATCTTTAGTGGGCCTTGACTAAAATCATGTTTTTCGAGCATCCGTGCTTGCATTGGTGACGTTTGGGTCCGCATCAAAACAGATGGCGTAACATAAAATGTATCTTGCATGTCACGAGCTGGGTGATCCTTTGGCAAGTTTAACTTTTCAAAGTTATAAACTTCTTGTTCAACTTCATCCCCAACTGCTACTTCATACCCCATTGATACAAACAAGTCCACAACTTGGTCAATGATTTGTTGAATAACATGGGGTTGCCCTTGTGCTACTGGTGTTCCAGGAAGAGTAACATCAATTGTTTGGGCTGCTAACTTAGCATTCATGGCGGCCTGTTCTAGCTCAGCACGCTTTTCTTCAATCGCAGCTGATAATTCATCCCGCACCTTGTTAGCAAATTGCCCTACTTTAGGACGTTCTTCAGCACTAAGATCACGCATGCCCCGAAGAACTGAAGTAATCGGTCCCTTCTTTCCCAGCATCTTGACGCGGATTTCATTAATTCGCTTTAAATCCTCTGATTGTTTAATATCTTGCAATCCTTCTTCACGAAGTTCGGCTAATTTCTCTCTTAGTCCCATATTTTCACTCCTTAATTCAAAAAAGCCTCATCCCAATATAGGGACGAGGCTTCGCGGTACCACCCTAGTTTGTAGGAACAAATCCTACACACTCAAATAATCAATAACGGTGATTGGCCGGAATACCATTACGTATCAGCTCCGAAAGTGAAATTCGCCTTAGATCACTGATTGCAATTCTCAGCTCATGGTTGCAACTCTCTAACAGGATCGTCTAGCTACTAGCTCTCATCATCGCTTTTAATTCAATTACATATTCTAGACAATCATCTGTAAGGCGTCAAGCGTTATTTTAAATCCACTTGTCACTCCATGCATGAACAGCTTCCATGACTGGGCGCAATTCTTGACCACGTTCAGTCAAAGAATAATCTACCCGACTAGAACCTTCGTAAGTGTTACGAATAACAATTTGTTCGTCTTCGAGTTCTTTTAATCGTTCACATAAAACTCGATCGCTGCACTTTGCAATGCTACTGGCAATATCCTTAAATCGCATGTTGCCATTTTTAAGTAGTACTTCAATGATTAATCCGTTCCATTTCTTTCCCAAGATCATAAACGTACGTGTAAATTTTGGACAAAGTTTACAGTCTTCATCAAGTGCCTTTTCTGCTACTAATTGTTCCATAATTTAACTCTCCTTCTCCTCTACCAAGTTGTTTGCATTCGACGTTTCTTAATCTTTCGACGCATCTTTGCACGTAGCGGGCCAAAGAATTCATGCTCTGCTTCGAAATCATCAACTAGCGATACAATTAAACTCTCCGGATAGCGTGGCACTGCCAACGTTGCGCCAAACATATGCTTAAGGATAATATCCTTTTCTTTTTTATTTAACGGGGTTAGCTTTTCAGCATTGCGTAATGCAACTCGGGGATGAATAAATGCATGGGTTCCTAAATTAAACTTAGTCGTCCGCCAATCATAATAAAAGAGATCATGCAAGAGACCTGCCCGCGCAGTACTGCGATAATCAAGATGCATTTTTTTAGCAATTTTGTAGCTATCATACGAAACCGCAATAGAATGTTGCAGGCGGGTAGAGTGATGATGCTGAGTATAGTTCGCTAGCTTTTGGACAGCTGGCTGGGCTAAAAGATCGGCAACGATTGAAACATACTCTTTATCGGTGCGCCATTCATTTTTTGATTTCATGTAATACCCCTTTTCTATATTATTGCAATTATCATACACGATTTTAACGAGAAAATAAATTAATTTAATCTAGATTTTGATTAAGCTGAAACATTAAAATTCCTGCAGAAATAGCGACGTTAAGCGATTCGGCTTCACCATGCATTGGAATATAGAGATTATCAGTTGTTTGTGAAAGAAGATCGTCGCTCATCCCCTGCCCTTCATTGCCCATAATTAAGGCAAAAGTATCACCAGGATCAACAGTCCGGAAGTTTTTGGCTTGGGGATTCAGTTGCGTTCCATACACCGGAGCATTGATTGATTTAAAATCATCAATCCACTTTCTTAAGTCACCCTCAAACATTTGAAGGTGAAATTGACTTCCTTGCATTGAGCGAACAACTTTGGGACCAAATAAGTCTGCTGAGCGTTGTCCAACTACTACTCCAGTAAACCCAGCGGCATCTGCTGTCCGCACCATTGTCCCCACGTTTCCTGGATCTTGAACCCGGTCGAGGAAAAGCCATGCCCCATGCAATGGCCCTGCTGGTAAACGATGAGAATCTGGTAAAGCAACAACCGCGGCAATCCCTTGAGGCGTTACCGTATCAGTAATATGCTTCATGATCTCTTCAGTAACTTCATAGGTTGCATTAGCCATTCCTTCAAGCTCTGGATGGGCAGCTAATTGTTCAGCTGTTCCGACTACTTCTAAGAGCTCGATTCCAGCTTTGGATGCCTCTTGAACTAAGTGCCAGCCGTCTAACAGGTAAGTACCAGTCTGACGCCGTGCTTTTTTGGTTTGCAGCTTCTTCCAATCTTTAACGTGCTGATTATGAATTGATGTTAATTGTTCCATATATTTTGCATGCTCCTTCTTGTTAATTAAATTATACCATGTTCCTGTTGTACAATTGTTATTAACTAATAATAAGTTTTCATTAAGGAGTTTTAATTATGGTTAATTATCATCTTACCATTACTGGACGCGTTCAAGGAGTTGGATTCCGCTGGAGCGTCTATCAGTTGGCACAACAAGCAGAAATAGAAGGGATCGTTATGAATAAGCATGATGGGAGCGTTTATTGTGAATTGCAGGGTCCCATTGAGATTGTTAAACAATTAATCTCTAAAATTAAAGCTGGACCCACTCCTTATGCTCGAATTACTAAGGTTAAAATCATCGAAGGAAGCCTGCAAAACTACCATCATTCATTTCAAATCACGCATTAGTTCGCGATTAGCGGTAGAATTCAATTCCTGAATAGAGTAAAATACGTACTATTAACGTAATTAATATACAAAGAAATAAGGGAGTTTGATTCATTAATATGAAACGAAAACGAATAACGATCGCTGGGGGTCTCTTTACCCTCCTGCTGCTTCTTAGCGGATGTGTACGGACTACTAAGAGCGGTCGACCATACGGGTTTGTCTATGACTATATGGCTAAACCAATGCAGCACTTGATGGAATGGTTAGCCAGCCACATGGGCAATAACTACGGTTGGGCAATTATTGTCATTGTGGTAGTTGTGCGAACAATTCTTTTACCAGTGATGTTCTCACAAATGAAAAAATCAACCATTATGCAAGAAAAGATGTCCAAGGTCCAACCATTGATTAAAGAACTAACAGAAAAACAAAAAGCAGCCAAGACTCCTGAAGAACAGGCTGCCGTTAGTCAACAAATGATGGCTCTTTATCGGGATAACAACATTAGCTTAACTGGCGGTATTGGCTGTCTCCCATTGTTAATTCAGCTGCCAATTTTTGCCGCCTTATATGCTGCTATCCGTTATTCGCCAGACCTTTACCATGCAACTTTCTTTGGGATTCCACTTGGTAAGCCAAGTATTATCTTAGCGGTCTTATCTTTTATTGCCTATGCTGCCCAGAGTTATCTTGGGCTTGTCGGTGTTCCTGAAGCCCAGAAGAAGCAAATGAAGGCTGCTATTTGGATGAGTCCTTTCATGACCTTCTTCATTTCTATCACTTCTTCTGCCGGATTAGGTCTTTACTTCTTCATTGGTGGATTATTTGCCATCTTACAAACCTTGATGGTCAATGCTTACCGTCCGCGGATTCGTCGCCAAATTGAGGAAGAGAGCAAGAAGAACCCAATTAAAATGCCAGAAGCACCAGTAATTAACACCCCTAGTTCTTCAACTAAACCGACTGATGCAATTGACCAATTACGTAAAGGCGATGCCAAGCCAAGCGATCAAGCAAACCATAATCGTCAACGTAATGCTGGCAAACAGCAACATCATAAAAAATAATTATCAAGAAGCTGGGAGAAAGCAAAAGTTTTTTCTCAGCTTTGTTTTTTCGGAGGAAGACACATGATTAAACCAATTATTAAAGACCAACAATTACTCGCCAAAAAAGCAACCCCCACAACTAAAGCTGATTTGCCCCTTGCAACCGATCTTAGCGATACGCTTAATGCTCACCAAGCTGAATGTGTTGGAATGGCTGCCAATATGATTGGCGTAAATAAGAATGCAATTATTGCACGAATCGGGCCCTTTAATGTCGTAATGTTCAATCCACAAATCGTCGCTAAAAGTCACCCTTATCAAACTGCAGAAGGATGCCTTTCATTAAGCGGAACGCGTCCTACTAAACGGTATAAGCAAATTACCGTTAAATTTCGCAATCAGAGCTGGCAAGTGCAAACATTAGAACTTAGAGATTTTGCTGCTGAGATTGTTCAACATGAAATTGACCATTGTAATGGAATTATAATATAAGCAATGAGAATATTTGCTAAAATATCAATAAATGAAATAAGGAAAGTAGAATCGCCGGGTTCTGCAACAAATTAATCTATGCTTCTCAAACAGGCGTCCAACAGGGAGGATGGGAGCAAGTTTTGTGGAGGTTTTAATATGGATTCACCAATGTCAATTACCAAAGAAGTACGGCATTATGTTATTCGTAATGTTGTCGCCACCCTCGGGATGTCAATGTATGTTATTATTGACACCCTTTTTATTTCAATCGCGGCAGGGGCTTTAGGCTTAACTACGCTTAACCTGGCGCTCCCCCTATTCAACATTTTTAATGGAACTGGGCTATTACTGGGAGTCGGTGGTGCCACAATCTTTTCGTTAAATAAGGTTATGCATCCTGAGAGAATAAAATCATTATTTAGTCAACTGATGATTTTTGCTTTTACTTTTGGGTTTATCCTAGCAATCCTGTTAAACATTTTTGCGACTCCAGTAGTTGATTTTCTTGGGGCAGATGATGCAACTCGTCAGATGGCAATCGTTTATTTACGAATAATTTCATGGAGCGGACCTCTCTATATGGTTAATTACATTGCCATTAATTTCATTCGTAACGATGGCAATCCCACGTTAACCATGAAGGCCACCTTAACCGAAACATTATCTGTTATCCTCATCGACTGGTTCTTTATTTTCGGAATGGGTCTTAAATTAGAAGGAGCAGCATTGGCAGTATTATTTTCGCCAGCAATTAGCTTGGTGGTTTTAAGTTTTCATCGGAAGTTTGCCGGCCGACAATTAGAATGGCACTGGGTTGTCCCTCACCTAAGAAACATTTGGCGCTCAGCACGTTTAGGGGTTGCTTCAGCATTAAACGAATTAAGTACTGGTGTTAGTATCTATTTCTTTAACCATGTTTTATTGCAACTAGCTAATAACTATGCCGTTGCCGCATATGGCGTTATTTCCAACATTGCCATCGTTGTGCTAGCAATTGCTAATGGAGTAGCGCTCGGTGTTCAACCGCTTGCTAGTCGGGAATTTGGTAAACACGAATACAAGAATGTATCGATGACATTAAAAAATGGGATTATCATTACCCTCTTTCTAGCAACAATCAGCTTTATTATCCTAATTACCTTTAAGCATCCAATTATTGAAGTTTTTAACACTTCTCATTCTGATCAACTCCTCGCCTATGCTAGTGTTGGCCTCCCGATTTACTTTACAAGTGTATTCTTCAGCGCGTTAAATCTATTGTTCATCCTTTTCTTAACAGCAATTGGATCAGCGCGGGCATCATTCTCTTTATCGATTCTTCGTGGTTATATTATCCTTCTCCCCACGATCTTTATTCTGGCAAAAGTTGCCGGAATTAACGGAGTCTGGGCAGCAGTTCCCTTTACTGAATTTGTTATTACTTGCATCGGTGGAATTATCATCTACCAGCGACTTAAAAAATTGAATAAAGGGTAAGTGGAAAATCTTCTCGTTAAGGTTCACATGAATAAAGAGACTATTAAAAAAATTTTTGATTTTTTAATAGTCTCTTTTATCTACTTTGTAATCTTCTTTGATGCGTGATTGTAGAAAATCCAAGCAACAATCCCAAAGAAGACCGGCCCAAATGCCGTCCAAAATGCAGTTTGAAAATCATGCTCAATAATTGGTTGGATGCATGTAAAGATGATTCCTAGGCAAACAATTATCTCAACAAAGACAACTAATACATTTGTCCAAAAATGATTCTTAAATACCACAAAATCATGTGGGATATCCTTCTTTTGAAAGAATGGGAATGCACCAACAAGGAAGATATAAGGGGCACAGGTTGAAACATTAACCGTATCTGTCAAGATTTGGTAAAAACTAGCAGCTGCTGAACCCCCAAATGCAACTAAGAAAATAATACACGAAACAAAAATTGCCTGAATCCACATTGCATATGCTGGCATCCCGTGTTTGTTCAGTGTCACAATTTTTTTAGGCCATAACTCAGGATTAGCTCCCATGATAAAGGACTTAATCGGGGAGTAAACTAACAGGAACATTGCTCCTAACATCCCCATCAGGCCAGCTAACGCAATCATTCGCGTAAAGAGAACACCAAGAAAAATATTAGTAGCATGACTTAACCCTAGTGACACACCTAGTTGATATCCTAATTGATTAAAGACAACATAAGTAACATTCCCTAAGTTAACGCTTGATTTTGCAATAACATGATTGTAATTAACACTAAAGCCAGTCATTAAAATCATTAGCACATAACTGCCAATCGTTAAGAGCGAACCAATAACTAAGCCTCTTGGAAATGTCTTCGCTGGATTCTTCATACTATCAGTAACTCCACCAAGATTTTCCATTCCACCATATGCAAAGATTGCGTAAACAACGAATGAAATAATCGCAATTGGCGTCTTAAAAGCAGGATTAGGCGACTCAATAAAACTGCTAATACCATGAATAGGCTGGGCAGTAACCCCCTTGTTAGCAATAATCGTTACTAAACTTGCAATAATAAAAATTGCATTCATTCCAATCATAAACGCTCCACCAAACGAGCTGATTTTCGTAATCCCATTAATTCCCTGGGAACTCAGTAAGGTTACAAGTAAGACAAAAAGAATTGCCAAGATACCAATTAACTGATTAGAATTAAAGATCCAAAAATGCCATTGTTGGGTAGTATCATGGCCAAATAATAGTGCCGACAATGTTATCCAAAGTCGAGAAGCACTTGATACTAGCCACAGAACCCAACTCGCTAACCAAATAAAGGTTCCGATAAAGGCCAGCCGTTCCCCTATCGAACCAGCTAACCAGGAATAGATTCCCCCTTTGGCGTCCTTAAATGCCGAACCATATTCAACCATCATCAAACAACAGGGGAAAAAGAAACAAACTCCAGCAAGGATGTACCAAAACATCCCCGCATATGCCATTTGATCATAAGCTATTGAAACATTACCAAACCCATATATTGTCGAAATAATCATTAACACCAATGTTGGCGTTGTGATTAATTTTTTCTGCTCTTTCGCAGCCACTCCTATTCAACTCCTCAATAAAAATCCTCATATTTTAGTATCCGTTTTCATTATACCGCCCTTAGTTGAAAACATCGCTTATTTTGTCGGCCATTGAGAAAACAATTGAATAAAAATGTTTTGTAATAAAAAAAGTGAGGATAGGAGCAAAAGTTTCGCACCCTGCTTCTATTCTCACATCTTAAATATTTATTTTTTTGTCTCTGGATCTTCAATAATCGGTAAAATGATTCTAAATAATGATCCAGCACCGACTGAACTTTCTAGGGTAATTGAACCATGATAACCTTCAATTAGTCGTTTGGCAATTGAAAGACCTAATCCATTACCGCCTTTCTTACGACTACGAGCCTTATCTACTCGATAGAAGCGATCAAAGACCCGTTTTACATTTTCCGGTGAGATCCCTTCACCAAAGTCCTGAATACCAATTTCAACAGTATTCATCCCTCGTGAAAGAATAATATGGATCTCTTTATGGTCATCGGTGGAATATTTGACGGCATTATCACATAAAATTACAAGCACCTGTTCAAGATGATCGCGATAAATATCAACCATGATTGGCTCTTTCAGATCGTCGTCCAAACGGAAAGTAAAATCCGGATACAACATCTTAAAGTTATTGTAGACCTGGTGAACCACATCATTAACAATCGTATGCTGATTGCGGAAGTTAATCTCCACTTGCTCTGCGCGGCTCAAATCAAGCATTTCTTGAACCAGGTTTTTCATCCGGCGGGTCTCAATTAACGTTGCTTCAATTGAGTCATCCAGCACTTTTGGATCATCCTTGCCCCATCGTTGAAGCATCTCTAAGTGTCCTTGAATAATCGCAACAGGGGTTCGGAGTTCATGACTAACATCACTAACAAATTGTGACTGCTGGTCGATATACCGCTGCATTCGATCAAGCATTTCATTAAACATTGTTATCAATTCTGCTAGTTCATCGTTACGATTGGTAGTCGGTACCCGGACATCTTTAGTAGGATCTGCACTAATCTCCTTAACTGTGTCATGAATTCCATCCAATGGGCGAAGGAGAAAGAGGGAAAGAAAGTATCCCAATATCCCACTCGCAATCACAACCAGGCAGAGAGCCAAGATACATACTAATGCCAACTGGTGATAACTTTGCATATAAGCGTCAAGGTTATTTTCAACTTGTAAGTACCCAATCAACTGCCGATTATTCTGACCATAAATTGGCATCTGCCCGACCAACACATCATGGTCAGGCCCAGCAGCAATATGAATATTGCGATTAGTCGTAAACTGTGGCTTTTTAATATAACGACCAGTACTCAAAATATTCTTTCCATCAGGATTATAAATGTTAATAACCAAGTGTCCATCACTTAATTCTTTAATTACCGGTCGTTTATATTCCTCTCCAGAAATAATATTCGACCGGTTTCTGTCTGGATCAATAAGGTGACTAACATTCTTTTTAGTTAAGGGCTTATCAACAGTACTTAATTGTGTACTAATATTGGTCATCCCTTGATTCAATAATTGTCTTTCTTGATGAAATAAATTTTGCGTAAACGCGCTAAACAATGCCATCGCAACGATACAAAAGATGATTAATGACCCTAATGCCGTTCCAGCTGCCCACTTAATTTTTAGTGAAACAAACCGTCTTTCATCTTTTTGCTTCATAATTGATCATTCCTAGGAGCGAATCACATATCCAGTACCACGAACCGTTTGGATGTAGCTCTTTTCACCAGGACGGTCGATCTTATTCCGCAAGTACCGAATATAAACATCAACAACATTGGTTTCAACCTTGGAATCATAGCCCCATACCTTACTCAAAAGGTCTTTTCGTGACATAACAACATTGATATTTTCCATTAAGATCAACAGTAATTCGTATTCCCGCTTGGTAAGGTTAATTACTTCATCGCCGCGACGAACAACCCGGTTCTCTTTTTCAATGGTAAGATCCTTGTAATTGACCGTTGTTTGATGTTCCTTATTATTACCATCTTCAATACTGATTCGCCGCAACAACGCCCGGACCCGTGCAAGGAGTTCTTCAATCGCAAACGGCTTAACAATATAATCATCTGCCCCGTGATCTAATCCAGAGACACGGTCAATAACAGAATCACGAGCAGTCATAATAATAATCGGTGTATCTTTTAATTCACGAACCCGCCGTGCCACTTCAATCCCATTTAACTCTGGGAGCATCAGGTCTAGCAAAATCACGTCAAAGTCTTGATTTAAAGCTGCTTCTAGTCCGGCACGACCATCAAGTTCAACATCTGTATCGTAGCCTTCATGCTTTAATTCAAGTTCTACAAAGTTTGCTAAATTTTCCTCATCCTCAATAATTAAAATTCGACTCATTAATAACTCACCTACTATAATAATCTTTTTTTACTTGTTATACGTATTAATAAAACACAATAATTTTATCACAATTTTTTAATAAACCCCAGTATTCTCTATACTAAAAATCTCGATTTATCAAGGAATTAGATTATATCATTTTTTACTTATAGATTCTTAGAAAATTTTAAAATAAAAAAACTATCCTAGGTCCGGCGCCTAAAGGATAGCTTTTATATTAATTAGTTGTTAGTGTTAACAACTTGCTTGCCGTCGTAGTAACCACAACTTGGGCATACCATGTGGGACTTGCGAAGTTCACCACAGTTTGGGCAAGGAGTAAGGCCAGGTACATTTAACTTGATGTGACCCCGACGCATACGCTTCTTAGTCTTTGAAGTCTTCCGTGCTGGAACAGCCATGTTTGACACCTCCTAAGAAATTAGAATTATCCACAAATGGTTTTTAACCGTCCGCTATTTTTTGTTATCCTGATCAGGAAAAAGGTTTTGCAACTTAGCGAGACGTGGATCAACTTTGTCATCTTTCTGCTGCTGGGCCTTGTAGTCATCTTCAGAGATAACACTCCAACCTTTTCCATTTGGCATTGGTTTGCCAGATTTTTCTTCGGCAGAAAGAACCCGTAGTGGTACCTGTTCAACGATATTTTCCGCTAATGCAGTATCAAAATCAATTGAATCACCCTTTTTAATAAGGAAAACAACCTCATCTTCATCCTCATAGCGGGCAAAGTGTGAACGATCATCGATATACGTCTCTGAGAACGTAAAATCGAGTGGTAATTGAACGGGTGTTAACGAGCGACTAGATGGAACGGTTAACATCGTCGTAACGTGAGCGCTAATCGTTGCATCACCATCGTCATAAGTAACGTAACCATCAACTTTAACTGGTTGAACAGCTAAAATAATATCTGGAAACAGCTTCGTTAATGATGCGTTCAGATCAAAAGTACTTTGAATATGAAGTGGTTCATCTTGGTAACGATGTAATTCAGCTAACGACCATTTCAACGTACTAACCTCCTAATGCAACATGTGCAATTATACTAGTCCCCTTATACGTTGTCAATGTTTTTTCCTTGACAACCTTTTAGAGAACCAAATCTACTTAGAATATTTTACCAAACTTTATCAAAGACGTTAATTAATAATTATCGGTGGGTGCTTCAAATCCTGCTCAATTGGCGTAAATAGTTGATATAGCTTCCCGGCACGATAATCAAGGTTAAGCAACTGATCACGCATTTCCTGATCTACTTTTGTAATCAGCGGAAGATCAAGCTGTTTTTTCACCTGATGAAGGTATTCACGTCCTTGTTTATTAAAGGCCAAGACATGAAGATAAGGATGTTTACTATGTTCATCTACTTCTTCTTGGGTAATTTGTAAGATAGTGTATAAACAAACCCGCAATAAGTGGGCATACGTATACCGTTTTGTCTTGGTAAATTTCATAAATGAATTAAAGTCAAGACTCCGCTGGGCAGCTTCCTTCATTCGATACTCTAGTCCCTCTGCCATTAAGTAAGTTGACTGAAGGGTTGAAATAGGTGCTTGAATAAGCTGATTACGTAATAAAGGATAAAGTTCTGTCCATGAAGGAATATTATTTATTGTCGCCAATATATCTCCCATCACCTGGGGGACAGCTTGCCGGTAATCGCCCTTTTCACTGATTGCCTGACGGATTGCACTCGCACTCGCAATTTTGCCTTTGATTTGCTGGTCGTGATAGTTACTCCCCTGTCGCTTGATAGGCAGCAATTCAAAATGATACCCCTGGTTAATTTTAGCTTTGGTATAAGCAAAAGCTAAAATATCATTGGGATCAATCAAGGTGACACCAGTTTGTTCCTTCAATTGTTGGTTAAATTGGGTGGCATAGGTTGCATTATACTTATTAAAACTTTCCTGGTTAAAGGCTTCTTCAGCCTTCACTAAATGCGCGAAATCCCATTCTGGATGCTCGCTCCCAAAGACAATCGAATCAACCCCAAGAGCATTTAAGAGGCTCAGAGCTCCTCCTGCAAACCGGTGTGCTGGTTGGACGGCGTAAAAAACCGGTAGTTCAATCACAAGGTCAACGCCATTCATCACTGCTGTCCTGGCTCGTGACCACTTATCAACGATTGTCGGTTCACCACGCTGGGTAAAATTACCACTCATTACCGCTACCGTTACATCTGCTCCGGAAATCTTTTTTGCTTGCTGAAGGTGGTAGCGATGCCCATTGTGAAATGGATTATATTCAACAACCATCCCTACTGCTTTCATGTGAACTCTCCTTATTTATGACACTTAAAGAACCATCGTGTTGGTTTTTCTTCTTTGATAGAAGTCGAAAAATTTGATCCCACTTCAACAGAATTAAAACCAGCTTGAGATAACATCTGCTTTAATAAAGGCAATTCATAAGCACGTTCATAATGGGTTTCTCCAACACGATCATAACGTCCATCATTATCTCGAGTGAAAAAAGCTAATTCGTGAATTACGCCATGCTCAACATCATCATCTTTGAAAGACTGCCACATGAACGCTCGCTGATGATCCTCATCCTCATAGTTGAACATATACCCCGGATAAATGACATCAGTTTGATAAGGAGAAATGACATCAAATAAAAAGACACCATTATCTTTCAAATGATCAGCAATTTCATTGAAGGTCTTTTGCACGGCCGCTGCATCGTCTAAATAACAAAAAGAGTCCGCATAACAAGTGATCGCATCATACTGCGGTAAAGCACTGAGGTCCCGCATATCAGCTTGCAAGAGATTCATACTAACTCCTGCTTCCGTGGCATGTTGATCGGCAATACTGAGCATCTCAGCAGAAAAGTCAGCAACTGTTACATCAAATCCACGAGCAGCCAGCATTACTCCTAACCGTCCACTACCGCCAGCTAAATCTAAAATGCTCTTAGTATTAGCAGGAAGGTTTTTAATTGTGAATTTTTCCCACTTCTGGTACATTTCAGGATCAAAAAGCTGGTCATATAACTGGGCAAAACTTTGATAAATCATTAATCATTAATCCAGTCGTTAATATTGACAAGGGGTGCGTCGGCCCATAATTTTTCAAGGTTATAGAATTGACGAGTTTCTTCACGGAAAACATGGACAACCACGTCACCAAGGTCAACCAATACCCATTGAGCATGATTTTTACCTTCAACGCTACCTATCTTGACATTTTCTTCATGCGCTTTTTCAACAATGGCATTGGTGATCGCCTGTACTTGACGGTCTGAGCCTCCCGTCATAATAACGAAATAATCAGCCATTGGACTAATCTCATCAACTTTAAGAGCGACGATATCTTCTGCGCGCCGACCATCGGCAGCCTTGACAACCATTTCTAATAATTGTTTACTATCCATTAATCTATCTCTCCTTCATATTGTGGAACCCATGCATTATAGGTATCTATTGTCTTTGGATATACCGGCTTTCCATTTTCAATCAAATAAGCCAGCGTATGTTTTGTTTGGTAAGCAACTCCTGCTTGAAGGTTTGCTACTGTAATTACTCGTGCCTTTTTTACACCGGCAAAGTCACGACCCGGCTCAATATAGTCAGCCATGTAAATAACCTGCTCGAGCTTCGTCATTACTGGCGCTCCAGTAGTATGGTGGCGAACTGCATTTAGGATATCTTCATCCCAAATCCCTAATTCATCCTTAATTAGCTCTGCGCCAACCACTCCATGCCAAATTGCATTACCATAATCTAAGAGCAGCGGATTAAGCCCTTTTTTCTTAATTTCGGCAATAAAATCTTCGTCAGGACGCTGTTTAGCATAATCATGACACAGGCCAGCGATACTTGCTTTTTCAATATCAACACCGTATTGAGCAGCTAACTCAATCGCTGTTTTTTCAACACGTAATACATGCTGAAATCGTTTATTCTTTAACGCCTTTTTGAGACGGTCGATAAGTTCAGACCGTGTCATTGGGATATAACTTTTATTATAAACTAATTCTTCATTCACGATATAATTGATGCTCCTCAATAAACTTGCTTACGGTATCTGGAACCATATACTTGATTGATTGGCCACGTTGCACCCGTTGTCGAATATCGGTTGAACTAAAATCAACTGTTGGGACATCTACCCAAATCACTGGATATCGTGTCTCATTCTTCGCTCCTTGACGGTGAACACCAACAAAATGGAAATGGGGTAAGCGGATTAAATCATTGATTCGATACCACTTGTCAAGGTAATCGACCATATCCCCACCAATAACAAAGTAATAATCCACATCAGGGTGCTTATCTAACAAATACTTAATAGTATCGTAAGTATAGCTGACTCCTCCCCGCTCTAACTCGGCATACTCAATCCCTAAAAAGGGGTTATCAGCAACTGCTAATTCGAGCATCTGTAACCGCAATTGCGGATCAAGCGAATCTTTATGATCAACATGGGGAGGTTTAGCATCTGGTAAAAAATCAACTCGATCAAGACAAAGGGCACGACCAACCTGATCCGCCATAAATAGGTGAGCATTGTGAATAGGATTAAATGTTCCCCCATAGAGGCCGATTCGCTTACGGTGTCCACTAACTTTAGTCTCCGGTTGTGCCTGGGTTTGCACCTTGTCTACTACACTACAGCTTTGCAAAACCGTCACTCCTACTTTTACTTAGATTTCAGCTACTCGTGATGATAATTCACGGGCATCCTTATTTGCTGAAACTTTAAATAAAACTAATACCCGACCAATAACTTGAACTACCTGAATAGAAGTTTTTTCTTCAATTAATTCGCGAACTTCATCAGTTGTAACATCTGAGTTTTGCAAAATGCTAACCTTAATTAATTCTCGACGGTCAAGTGCGCCGTCTAATTGAGCAAGCCAATTGTCCGTCAGACCATCTTTACCCACAGAAAATAGTGGTTGAAGATGGTTTGCTTGTGCTCGTAAAAATCGTTTTTGTTTTCCTCTTAATTGCATAAGTCTTTCCTTTCAAATACTAATTAAATCATTGCGCGCCGTACCAGAGCCCCGACACCTTTCGGAACCCATGCAGCAACAGTCGTTTTTGCAGGAACAGTAATCCATCCTAGACCTTCAAAGACAATATCGCTCTTTTCGGTAATGTGGAACTCATAACGTTCTAATGGTGGGAACCCATCCTTTTCATCGCTAGTCGGTGGGGTAAGCAAATCTCCTAAGTGTTTAGCATAGAAATTATCAGCATTGCTTAGCTTTGTACGGTGAATTGGTAAATTATTATCAAAGTAAGCAACCATTCCCGCACGTTCACCATGAAGATAATCAAATCGCGCAACGCCGCCTAAAAATAATGTTTGACCATCATTTAATTGGTAAGTCTTTGGTTTAATCTCTTTTTGAGGCGCCACAATCTTCAAGTCTTTTGGCGATAAGACATGGGCCATTTGTTCTTGATGGATAATTCCAGGAGTATCAACTAAAACATGCCCATCATCAAGCGGAATTTCAATCTTATCAAGAGTAGTTCCTGGGAAGCGTGAAGTAGTGATCAATTCTTTTACTCCCGTTCGTTGCTTGATAATTTGGTTTATTAACGTTGATTTTCCAACATTGGTAACACCTACAACATAAACGTCTCGATTGTGCCGGTATTTTTCAATCACATCAAGCAAGTGGTCAATCTGATGGTTCTTTTTAGCTGAAACAAGAACCGTATCAATTGGACGCAATCCGGCAATATTTGCCTGTTGACGAATCCAGTCAGTTAACTTTGGCCGCCGTAGAGAACGTGGCAATAAGTCTTCCTTATTTCCAACTAATAATACTGGATTATCACCAACAAAACGGTGTAAGCCCGGAATTAGACTTCCATTAAAGTCAAAAACATCAACAACATACACAATTAAAGCATTGGCATCCCGAATCTGATTTAATAGGCGCAAAAAGTCATCATCCGTTAATGATACCGGAGCAATTTCATTGTAGTGCCGCAAACGGAAACAACGCTGACAGTATAATTCTCCTGTCTCCTTTCCTTTCTCAAGGGCTGACTTAGGCGTGTAACCCAAGCCATTAGGATCTTCCGTTTGGATAATACTCCCACAACCTATACAACGTAATTCTTCAGTTTGTTGTTCTTGTTCAGTCATTCAAATCCTCCTGCCATTTTAAATCTGGATATTTTTTGTTTAAGCTCTTCCAAACACGGCGTTCAAAGAAGCGGTTAATACGGGTATCCCACTTATCTGTATTTAATAGTGGGCGTACTAAAATGCTTCGAATGCCCGCTTGGTTAGCCGCAGCAACATCAGTCAATAACTGGTCACCAACCATAACCACTTCATCTTTTGCTAAATTAAGTTTTTTCCGTGCACGATCAATCCCAAAACTTAAGGGCTTCAATGATCGCGAAACAAATGGAAGGTCAAGACTATTAACAGCTTTCCCAACTCGTTCCTTACTATTATTAGAAATAACAATTAGCGGAATATGGGCTTCTCGTAAAGAATCCATCCATTCCTTTAATTCTGGAGTTCCATCTGGATTGTTCCAAGCAATCAAGGTATTATCCAGGTCACTAAAAACAGCTCGCACTCCCTGCTCTTTTAATTGGGCAGGAGAAACAGAATATATTGTATTAACCATCCATGTTGGTTTAAATATCTCTAACAAAGTTGCACCTCATCAAATTTAATATTCCAATCGGTTAACCCGATTAAATGTTCTAGTATTTAATTATATCGTGTGCTTTACTCGGAAAGCAACTAAATCGAGTAGGAGATAATTGATTAGTTCAATTATCGACCTCTCACACCACCGTACGTACGGTTCCGTATACGGCGGTTCGACAACTTAATCACATTGAATTGACTGGAGCGTCTTGGACATATTCATAAGTCCGAGTTGTTCCAGTTTTCTATTAGTTAGAGAATAGCTCAAGGTCTTACTATGTGCAGTTCGCCAGTAGCCCTTTCGGGTACTAGCGAAGACATATGCATCACGCTGGGACATCCCCAACTTCTGTAAGTTAGTTACCTTAGTTTTAAACTTTTTCCATTGCTTCCAAATATACTGCCTTATTCGGACCCTCAACCACTTGTCAAGGCGTTGAATAAAGTTAGTTAGTTTCCCAATTGAGTAGTACTGAAGCCACCCACGCATTTTTCGATGAATTTCTTCAAACATTCTTGTCAGAGATATTCCACGATTACGTTTAGTTAATAACTTCAGTGCTTTCTTTACTCGTTGTTGCGATTGTTTAGCTGGACGGGCGTAGGCCCCATTGTGGTCTACACCCAACGAAAAGCCAAGAAACTTCAACCGTAGCGGGCTACCGACTTTGTTTGGTTTTATCTGGGTTCACTTTAACTTTCAAGCGCTTTTCTAGAAACTGGGTAATGCTTCGCATTACTCGTTCTCCGGCTCGTTGACTTTTAACATAGATGTTACAATCATCCGCATAGCGCACAAAGTGGTGACCACGTCTAGTCAACTCTTCGTCCAACTCATTTAGATAGATGTTCGCCAGTAGTGGTGACAATGGCCCTCCTTGTGGGGTTCCTTTTTCACTCTTAGCGAAAAGCCCATGGTCTAAGACTCCGCTAGTTAGAAACTTACGAATGAGTCTTAGTGTCCATGGGTCATCAATATATTGTTGGAGATACTTAATCATCAAATCATGATTAACGTTATCAAAATAGGCTTTTAGGTCTAAGTCGACAACTCTTCGATAACCTTGATTATAAAGATCTACTACTTTTGAAATAGCGTCATGGGCCCCACGGTGGGGACGGAAGCCAAAGCTATTATCAGAGAAAATACGCTCAAAGATAGGCGTAAGAATTTGGGCTACAGCTTGTTGAACCATTCGGTCCACCACCGTTGGTATTCCAAGTCTTCTTACTCCACCATTAGGCTTCGGAATTTCTACCCGTTTGACTGGAGCTGGTTTATACTTGCCCTCACGCAAACTAGCGATCAGTTCCGTCTTATTTTCTCTGAGATATGGCAGAAGGTCATTGACTGTCATATCGTCAACGCCTGCTGCTCCTTTATTTCTCTTAACTCGCAAATAAGCCTGATTAAGGTTATTGCGATCCAAGACCAGGTCTTGGATAGTGACACTCATACCTTTACCTTCACCATAACCGGTACTACGCGCCCTTGTGTACTTTCGGTTTTCCAAACCTATCCTCGACAAGCGGTCAGCTTGTTGTTCTGTTTTCTGCGATTGTCGCACCTGATTACACCTCCGATATAAGTTACAAGTTATTGTCGTTCAGTCCTTCATCTGATTATTCAAACTACTATGACCTCGGCTGACTTCTGGCTTACTCAACACTGCATCACTGCACCGCTTGTTTCTGTGGAAATTAAACTTATTCCTCTTGTCGGAAACGTGTAGGCCAGATCTCCCCGGGTAAGAATATTAGCTTTCGTACCATGTCATCGTTAGCTTTACTGAGACCAACTTCGAGTAGTATTGGACTTCAACTTGTCTAGCAGCCTTATCCAGTTAATTCCAGCCTTATAGCTACTTCTTGTTCATCGATGCAGTACTTTGCCTTAGACTTCCTTCAGATTCCACCTCACGGTGGACACCCTTGTCCTCAGCTCATGGTTCCGACTACTACGGCCCATAGCGGACTTTCACCACCTAGCTAATACCCATGCCGGGCGCACTAAAAAAAGCCGCTTATCATGCATACGCATCATAAGCGACCGAAGATTATTTAGGCTTAGTTAAGAGCTTTCTTAGCTTCGTCAACGAGTGCCTTAAATGCATCTGCATCGTTAACAGCTAAATCAGCTAACATCTTACGGTTAATGTCAATGTTAGCAACCTTTAAGCCGTGCATTAACTTGCTGTAACTAATGTCGTTCATACGTGCAGCAGCGTTAATCCGAGCAATCCAAAGTTCACGGAACTTACGCTTGTTGACCTTACGATCACGGAAAGCGTAAGTGTAACTCTTCATTACTTGGTCTTTAGCAGTCTTGAAAAGACGGTGCTTTGAACCACGGTAACCCTTTGCTAACTTCATAATGCGCTTGCGACGTGCACGCGTAACAGTTCCACCTTTAACTCGCATGTTGAAATCCTCCTACGTATATTAAATAGTTATTTTTGTGAAGTTTACTTAAATGGTAATAACTTCTTGTAACGCTTTACGTTGGTCTTGTCCATCATGCTCAAACCACGTAATTGACGACGTTGCTTCTTAGTCTTACCGTGGAAACGGTGACTAGTGAATGAGTTTCCACTCTTGAATCCACCATTAGCTGTACGCTTGAAACGCTTGGCAGCAGCACGGTTACTCTTCATCTTTGGCATAACTAATTCCTACCTTCTTAAATTAATTCTTTGCTTTATCAGCAGCCGGAGCAAGAGTTAAGAAAATACTCCGCCCTTCCATCTTCGGACGTTGAACAACAGTAGCGATGTCTGAAGTTTCTTCAGCCATTCGTTCAATCATGTCACGACCGATATCCTTATGGGTAATAGCACGACCACGGAACCGTAATGAAATCCGTACCTTATCGCCCTTTTCAATGAACTTACGAACACGCTTTAACTTAACATTAAAGTCATTAGTATCAATTGATGGACTAAGGCGAATTTCTTTAACCGTTATCGTCTTTTGCTTCTTACGAGCTTCACGCTCTTTCTTTTGCATCTCGAAACGGTACTTCCCGTAATCCATAATGCGGGCAACAGCTGGGCGTGCCTTTGGTGCAACTAATACTAGATCTAAGTTAGCTTCTTCAGCTAATTGTAGCGCTTCACGCTTAGACTTAATGCCCAATTGTTCACCATCTTGACCGATTAACCGCACTTCCCGTGCACGAATACCGTTATTGACAATCATATCTTGTGCTATGGCAACGCACCTCCAATTTTTTTAGCGAAAGATCAAGCAAAAAAGCGAGGTATAAAAGTACCCCGCTTCATAACAACGACCTTATCATAGTGGTCGATTATCATTCATCTCGTCAGCCCGGCGATCAATATCACCTAGGCGAGAAGCGGGTGCTTCTGCTTTTTCTTTCAACGTTTATTAGCTTACTAAATTCAAAGTTTAATGTCAAGAACTTTATCCCTTATCACGCAAATTCTTTCCTTCCATTTCAATCTCACGTGATAAGTACTTGATTCTTTCCATAATGCGAGCCGCTTTGAGGGGCTCATTATCGCCTTGCGAATTGATAGCAAGGTGGTTATTTTGCAACTCATCCATTGAAAAATTAGAACTAAAGAAAGTTGGTAATTCTTCTTGCATCCGATATTCTAAAATTACTCCTAAAATATCATCTCTTACCCATGTTGTCATTGCACCGGCCCCAACATCATCAAGCATTAAAATCGGCGCCCGTTTAATAGCATCCAATTTTTCGCCAGTATTATTTTGCTTAATTGAATTCCGCATTTCAACAGCAAAACTAGGGAAATGAACCATCGTTGTTGCAACTCCCTTACTCTTAGCGAGTTCATTAGCGATTGCTCCAAGGAGGTATGTTTTTCCGACTCCGAATTTTCCATATAGGTAAAGTCCTGGTTGAAAATTATCTTTTTGGTAATTATCTGTAAAGTCCATGGCTGCTTGAATTGCCTTTGTGCGTGTATCAGTTTGGGTATCTTCATTTAAATAATAATCATCATATGACGCATTTTTAATGAACTTAGGCATATTAATCGAGTTAACTAGTCGTTGAATATAACGTTGTCGTTGGCGTTCTAATAACTGTTTAGTTGGAACGTAGGTTACGTCAATTTGGCCTGCACTGATAACCAATTGCGGAGAATATCCAGGGGCAACAGTTGGCACGCCTTTTTCAATTAATTGCTTTTCATGAAAAAACTCATAAAGCTTTGATTGTCCCCGTTTAATTGCTTCTTTACTAAGACGGTCACGATTTTCGTTTAAGAATGCTTGAACATCTTTATCCGCATAAACTTGCTTCATCGTTTGTTGGATATTGTTTGCGATATTTTGACCGCGCATTAACTCTTGTAAAGTTTTGTTTAGTGACTGCATGCTGCCACCTCCTTTAGCTGCTACTTCTTCTTACGATTAGCGATCCGTTCACGCAGTTTGGCAATTTCTTGTGAGGAAGCCTTTTTCATCAACTCACTCGTGTCTTTCTTGCTCCATGCTGGCATCGGTTCCTTAATCGTTTTGCGCCACTTATTTTTCTTTGGCGTCTTTGTTTCCTTTTTCTTTTCTTGCGACTGCTTGTTAAAAGTCTTTAATTGGACAATGGCTTGCTCCCCATTAATTACGCCATGTTGGAGCCAGTTATTGGCAATTGCATCGACAAAATTAGCTGTCAAAGTAGAATTCCCCCGGTCACTAATCACATACCAAGTTAAGATATTAATGGCATCTTGGGTAAGTTTTTCTTGCGCTACTAAACCTGTCAGAATATGACGTTCACCTGAAGTTACGTAGCCACCCGTTTGACCTTTAAGAACCTGAAGAAATTCGACTGGGGAGTAATCCTTAGCTGTCGCCAATAACTCCTGATCTTTACTAGTCAGTTCACTATTTCTATTTGTCACCGGCGCTTCTTTTTCCGCTACTTTTGTCGTTGAAGAATAGACAATATTATAGGCAGACGCAACAATTTGCTTAAATTTTTTCGGATTGAAATGATTGGTTTGCAGATCAATCGACCGCAAAACCAATGTCTTCATCGTTGGCGCATCAATCCCATATAATTGATGTTCTAATAATATTAGGTCTCGATTATTTTCAAGGTCTGCACTGACAATCGGCTGATTAGCCAGCAAGTGAATGAGGGTTGACCAATCAAAGTCATCGCTCATCCCCGCAGTTAACTGGGGTTGCTTTTCTACTGGTGCCTGTTTTCGCGCCGTTAAAATCGCTTGTGGTGTTTCAGTAATTGACTGCGAGTTAATATGAAATTCTTCAAAAAAGTTGTGACTCACATTAGTTAGTGAAGTGTTAGAAGAAGCAAGCTTGTATTGCCGACTTTGCTTAGTCAAACGTTCAAACGCATCTTCTCCTACTTCCTCTAAAAGTAAAATACTCAGCAAGTTATCAGCTAAAAATTTTTCTGGAGTAAGGGTCGGCTGCAATTCATAAACGTATACGTCCCCGATCTCATCGTGCTGGAAATAAGTTTGCACTAAGCCAACTGCCTCTAAACGATGAAGAGCCTCCAGTACTTGTCGGCCCCCAGCATTTACCTGGGCTAACAGGTCACTTTGCAAGGTCCGGTTAGCAATCGTAGGATTAGGCAGCAAGCGCGCTTTTAACGCATAAAAAAAGCTAAACGCAACTGGTCCTAAAATTGGCTGATAAAATGTTGCAAAAGTCTGGTCATTAAAACTAATAAATGCAGTGCTGGCCGTAACAACATAACCGGCTTGCGGGTCAAAAGCTGCTGCAGTCATTTTACAGCCCTCCTAAGTTATTTTTTATGTTCTGCCTTCATCATGGTTTCAAGTTCGCTCATAAAGGCATCAACGTCCTTAAATTGGCGGTAAACACTTGCAAACCGAATATAAGCAATCTCATCGACGCCTTTTAATTCGTTCATCACAAATTTACCAATAATTTGACTGGAGACTTCGCTTTCACCAATACTCCGGATTTGTTTTTCCACTTTATCTGCAATCTTGGTCAATCGCTCCATACTAACCGGTCGTTTTTCTGCCGAGCGCACAATCCCATTGAGGATCTTTTGGCGACTGAATTCTTGGCGCGTGCCATCTTTTTTAATTACTAGTAGTGGCGTTTCCTCGTACCGTTCAAAGGTTGTAAAACGAAAGCCACAATGAATGCACTCACGACGACGACGAATAAAGCTTCCGTCTTCGCTTGGCCGACTATCGACAACCCGTGATCCATTTTTGTGACAATGTGGACAGCGCAATGTGTCCCCCTCCTTTATAGTATAAGTGCTTTATTTTACCACATTTTACTCTGCTTTTAGCTGATTTATTAGGGATGCGACTCGTTTTTGCAGGGCAGCCTGGTCACCATTATTATTTATTTTAAAATCCGCCCGCGCTTCTTTATCTGATAATGGCATTTGGGCAGCAATTCGCGCTTGCACTTCCTCTTTAGAACAATGATCACGAGCCATTAACCGCTTAAGCTGCGTTTGTGGATCAGTATAAACAACTACCACATAATCACAATCTTCATCATAATGTTGCTCGAATAATAATGGTACATCTAACACCACGAGCGGAATACCCTGTTTTTTTAAAGTATTAACCTGCGCAAAGATAGCATCGTAAATTAATGGCTGAAGAATCTCATTGAGTTTTTTCAACGCTTCTTTATCATTAAAGACAATTTTTGCTAAGGCTTGCCGATTGAGCTCCCCAGTTGGCAAAAGTACTTTCGGACCAAATACTTTGACAATCCGTGTTAACCCAACCGAGTCTGGTGTCTGGACTTGCCGCGCTACTTGGTCAGCATTAATCACCGGAATCCCAGCCTGGCGCAAAATAGTGCTTACCGTTGTCTTGCCGGTTGCGATTCCACCTGTTAATCCAACTATTTTTGTCATTTCTTATTCCTTCAATACTTGACAGTGTGGACAAAGTGTCGTTCCACGTTCAGCAACCTTAATTTTAACCATTTTCGTGCCACAACGCGGACATTCATCCCCCGCATGACCATAAGCTTTTAAGCAATCTTGGAAAGCGCCGGCATCACCAAATGCATTCGTAAAACTATGCACAGTGGTTCCCTTGTACTTAATCGCTGTCGCCAATTCTTTGATAATATTTTTCCGTAATTCAGTAATCTGGCTAGCCGTTAAAGTATTGGCTGGTTGCTCCGGATTTATCCCCGTCATCCATAGTACCTCATCAACGTAAATGTTACCCAGACCGGCGACATGACGCTGATTAAGCAAGAATGGCTTAATCTTTCCCCGACTCTTTTTTAATTCAGCTGTAAAGTATGGCAACGTAAAGGCGTCTTCTGTCGGTTCAGGGCCAATCGTCTTCAATCCGCCGACATTCATCTCATCACCGGTTTTTACCAGTGTCATCCGCCCAAATTTACGGGTATCTTGATAACATAATTCCGTGCCGTCCGTAAATTCAAAGACAACATGGGTATGTTTATCAATTGGTCCGCCAATCGGTTGGTTGTAATATTTTCCTTCCATGCGAAGGTGTGAAATCATCGTCAAATCATTAGTAAAACGAAAAAGAAGATATTTCCCTCGCCGATCAACATTTTCAATCGTCTGTCCAATCAACGCCTGCCGAAAATCTTCAACGTCATTGGTAATCGTTTTACCATAATAAACATCGATCGCGTTAATTTTACGCTTAGCGGCAATCTTCAGCAAACCGCGGCGAACAGTTTCAACTTCTGGTAATTCAGGCATTTAATTCCTCCGATCTATTTTTTAAGGTCATACCAGGTATCCCCATACTTACTATCTACTTTAAGCGGCACATCCAACTTAACGGCCGAATCCATTACTTTTGGCACCAATTCCGATAGAACCGGGATTTCTTCCTTTGGAGCCTCAAAGACTAATTCATCATGAATCTGCAAGAGCATTTTTGCCTTTAGATGGCGTTTCTCAAGTTCATCTTGCATCCGGATCATCGCAATCTTAATGATATCAGCAGCGCTCCCCTGAATTGGCGTATTCATTGCAGTCCGCTCTGCAAATGATCGCTTGCTAAAACTTTTGGCATGAATATCTGGTAAGTAACGACGACGGTGAGTAATCGTCTCAACATAACCATTTTCTTTAGCAAACGCAATTGTGTCATTGATGTATTTCTTTACACCGGGGAATTCATGGAAATAATTTTGAATAAATTCATGAGCTTCTGCACGACTAACATGAATCCGTTGTGCCAGTCCGTAATCACTAATCCCGTAAACAATTCCAAAATTAACTGCTTTTGCCCGACGCCGCATATTACGGTCAATCTCGGCATCAGGGGCTAGATGGAAAATTCGGCGAGCTGTACTAGCATGAATATCTTCACCATTCTTAAAGTCTTCCTGAAGGTTCTTGTCACCAGTGATGTGAGCAAGAACCCGTAATTCAACTTGCGAATAATCTGAAGAGAAGATTTGCCAACCTTCATGACTAGGAACAAATGCCTTTCTGATTAAGCGCCCTTCCGGCAACCGTACTGGAATATTTTGCAGGTTAGGATCAACAGAAGACAAGCGACCAGTTTGCGTTAATGTCTGTAAGTAGCGCGTATGGATCTTCTGGTCATTTGAATGGATAACTTTCAGCAAACCAGTGATATAGGTAGATTGAAGCTTAGCAATTTGACGATATTCCAAAATTTGCTCAACAATCGGTGACTTATCAGCTAACTTCTCCAGCACATCAACTGCAGTGGAATAGCCGGTCTTGGTCTTTTTGATCACTGGTAATTTCAATTTTTCAAACAGAATATGGCCTAGTTGCTTAGTAGAGTTAATGTTAAATTCCTCGCCAGCTTCTTGATAGATCTGACTTTCAATTTCTGATAGCCGTTCAGTTAATTTACTACCCATATCTTTCAAAGTTTGTGCATCTACATGGACACCCGCAATTTCCATTTTTGCAAGAACCCGGGTTAGCGGTAATTCAATATCAGTATATAGTGGCGTTTGCTTATTTTCGTCTAATTTGGCAAAAAAATCCTTGCGCAGCTGTTCAATTGCCCGCGCCTTCGTAGCCAGGTGACTAAAGAAGGTCTTATCATCATCAGGCACAGCGCGCTTAGCACCTTTACCATAAACTTCCTCATCTGTTCGGACATCATCGTAACCGTGTTCCTGAGCTACTTGTCCCAGGTCGTTACTATTATCATTAGTATTTAGAAGGTAAGATGCCAAAAGTAGATCAAAATTAATGTTTTCAAGCGGAATACCGAGGCGATGAAGCCCAACGATTTGTGCCTTGGCATTAAAGACATTCTTCTTAACACTATCACTCTGGAGTAAATCCTTGAGAGGCGCCTCTTTAAGCAGGTCCACATCTCGACTCGTAAACCAGTGTCCTTCATTGCCGATCACAAAACCAGCGAATGGTGACGTGTGGTAATTTTCTTCTGGCATTTCAAGGTAAAAACTTACTTCACCCGTTAATTGTCCTAGTTCATCTAAGTTATCTTTAGTTAAAACTGTGTAGTCAATTGGAGCAATCTCAGCTTCGTCTTCCTCTCCAGCCCCATCGATATCCATCTTTTTCAAGAAAGATTTAAAGCCCATCTCTTTGTAAAACTTAATCAAGTCATCCGTTTGTGGGCCCTGATATTGCAGATCATCTAAACCAATCTTGATCGGAGCATCCCGAAGAATTGTTGCTAATGTCTTACATTGGCGAGCAACCTCTTCATCCTCAATCAAATGTTCTTTCATCTTACTCTTTTTGAGGTCATCGATATGGTCATAAAGCT
Source organism: Limosilactobacillus reuteri (assembly GCF_034259105.1). NCBI lineage: Bacteria > Bacillati > Bacillota > Bacilli > Lactobacillales > Lactobacillaceae > Limosilactobacillus > Limosilactobacillus reuteri. The sequence goes on from NZ_CP139478.1 coordinate 1,277,191, forward strand.
CTTCAACTGAACCAAACTGTTTTACAAGCTTGATTGCAGTCTTTTCCCCGATTTTAGTTACACCAGGATAATTATCGGAAGAATCACCCATCAGTGCCTTCATATCAATTATTTGGCGCGGCGTAATTCCTAATTTTTCTTCGACATGCGCTGGCGTGTAGTGCTCCGTATCAGTAACTCCTTTGTGGGTAACAGCAACGGTCGTATTCTCACTTGCTAACTGGGTAAGGTCTCGATCTCCAGTTACGATCAACGTCTTGTAGCCAGCATCATCCGCTTGCTTAGCCAAAGTACCGATAATATCATCAGCTTCATAGTTAGCTAATTCATAACTATGTAATCCAGAGTCTTTGATCAATTCGCACAGATAAGGGATCTGCTCGGTCAATTCATTAGGCGTCTTGTTTCGACCACCCTTATAGTCATCATACATCTTCGTCCGGAAGGTTACTTTTCCTGCATCAAAGGCTACTAAAGCCGCATCCGGTTTAAAGTTTTGCAACACATGGTCAAGCATCAACTTAAAGCCATAAATTGCAGCTGTATGCAAGCCGTCCTTATTTGTAAATTTGTCCATTTGATTATGCATAGCAAAAAATGCCCGGAAAACAATACTATTTCCGTCAATTAACAATAATTGTTTTGTCATTTAATTCCCGCCCTTCTATCGCTAATAGTAATTGTACCAGAGAATATAGTAATGGTTTAGTTTCTTGACCAAAGATTTAAGCTATAATTAAAATGAAAAAACATTAGATGTGAGATGAAATTCATGGATAAACTCATTAACTATCAAAAGCCTGCAGAAGCACGTCTTTTTGCCCTGCTCCTCACTTTTAGCGGTGGCTTCATCGATGCTTTTACATATATCAAATGTGGGCGCACAATGGCAGCAGCCTAAACTGGCAACATTATTTTTCTTAGTGCCGCTTTAGCAAACCATAATTTTCTCGGCGTCGTTGATCGGCTTGACTCATTGATTGCATTTATTCTTGGATTAGCAATGGTCAGCATCCTGCATGCCCATTTAAGAACTGATTATTGGCGAGTAGTTTGTCTATTGCCGATTTTATTAGTAGGAGCAATTATCGGTTTTCTCCCCGATAGCTTCCCTGACTATTTGATGGTACCAGCTGTTTCATTTGGGCTTGCAATGCAAAGTGCCGCTTTTAGCAAAATCGAGGGGCTCGGCTATAACAGTGTCTTTACAAGCGGCAGTGTCAAAAAAGCTGCGGTTGCCTGGAGCGAATATTATTTTCATCATGATCGCTCGCAACGATCAGCTGCCTTTAGTTATTTAATGATCGTGATCTGTTTTACGCTCGGCGCGATCATTTCTGCGCAGTTGCTTCCCTTTTTCCGAATGAAAACTATCTGGATTGCCACTTTTTTGATTCTCGTAACTGATAGTTCTTATTACTTAACTAAAAGAAAAAACGTTAATAAGTAGTTTTTTAAAATAGTAAGAGGCTGAGAAAAATTTTTGTTTTCAACAGCCTCTTACTATTTTGCAATATAATAACAAGATAACGTGCAAAACAATCACAAGGCTCGAGTCTAAGTACGAACGATAATCAGCCCGTGCCGTGCTAATCATCGTCCTAGCTTAGCCCATCGCCTTGTCGAGAAGGTTGTTTCACACTCACTTTTAATTAATTTCGGTCACTCATTCCAAAAATTTGAAGAAGTGAGATAAAGAGATTTACAAAGTCTAAGTACAATTGAAGGGCACCTAGAACAGCTAAACCATTTGTTGATACTTCGCCACCATAGTTGATGTAGATCTGCTTCATCTTTTGTGCATCCCAAGCTGTTAAAACAGTAAAGATAATAACAGCGATAAAGGAGAAGATGTAAGCAATGGCCGGACTTTGTAAGAACATGTTGATAAGGTAAGCAATCATTAAAGCAATCAAGGCAGCCATCGCGTGAGCACCAAACTTGCTTAAGTCGCGCTTAGTAATGGTCCCATACAAAGCCATCGTGACAAAAACAGCCGCGGATGATACGAAAGCTGAGGCAATGCTTGCTCCCGAATAAACACCAGCAATAATTGCAAACTCGACACCATAGATTATTGCCGTCAGCATCAGCATAACAAATGCCCCAACTGGGTTCCGGGTAGCACTAAAGCTTACCCCCATTGACAAAGCAATCGGTAGCAATAAGATAACCCAAACCATTCCAGGGTGAGCACTAAAGAAACCGAAAACCGCACTCCGGAATACCCCCATGGTCAAGTAAGCACTAAATGCAGAAACAAGAACTGCCAGCGTCATATTTCCATACATTCGGGTCAAGAAACTATTCAAACCAGCTGCGTCAGTAACAACCCGACGCCCTGGCTCTTGAGAAAAGTTATTCATCAAGACTCCCTCTTTCTATTTAATTTGACTTTATTTGACTAATTATAAAAATGGTAGCAGAGGCCACCATTTCATTCAAGTAAATCTTTAATTATTTTAACAATTCTTTGTACTTTTCTTCGTACTTTTCAACGTCACCGGCACCCATGAAAACAACTACCGCATTGTGGTATTGCAAAAGTTTGTCCATGGTATCCATGTCGATACCTTCACTACCTTCAATCCGTTGCTCCAAATCAGCACTAGAAACATTTCCAGCATTTTCACGAATTGAGCCAAAGATTGGGGTAACAAAAGTCTTATCTGCTCGGCTAAGCGATTCTGCAAAACCATCAATGTAAGCGGCCAATCGTGAATATGTGTGAGGCTGGAAAACAGCGATAACTTCACGATCTGGGTACTTTTGCCGTGCCGCATCAATTGTTGCTTTAATTTCGCTTGGATGGTGAGCATAGTCATCAATAATGGTCGTATCCGCAATGTCAGTTTCGCTGAAACGACGCTTTACCCCACTAAAGTTGGCTAGTTCCTGTTGGATCTCATCCATGTTCATGTGCTCCATGTATGCAACCGCTAGTACCGCCAAGCTATTAAGAACACTGTGTTCACCGTATAAGTGAATGGTAAATGTGCCAAGCTTTTGGTCGCGGAAGTAAGCATCATATGTTGAGCCTTCTGGTGTCCGTTGAATGCTTTCTGCCCGGAAATCATCATCTGGATTAGTTCCATAGTAGTAAACCGGAACATCAACATTTAAGTCACGAAGACTAGGATCGTCTCCCCAAGCAAAAATTGCCCGTTGAACTTGCTTACCGTATGTTTCAAATGAATCACGGACATCTGCCAAATCATTGAAGTAATCAGGGTGATCAAAGTCAACGTTTGTCATAATTGCATAGTCTGGATGGTAGGCAAGGAAGTGATCACGGTATTCATCGGCTTCAAAAACAAAGAAGCGTGCATCCGCATTTCCTTTACCTACTCCATCACCGATCAAGTAGCTAGTTGGTTCAACTGCCGCTAATACGTGTGATAACAATGCAGTCGTACTGGTCTTACCGTGTGCTCCGGCAATCCCAATACTAGTATGATTCTTAACCTCATTTTCAACAGCCTCAGGGTAACTTAAAATTTTAAGGCCTAATTCATGTGCTCGTTTAATCTCTGGGTGATCATCATCAAAAGCGTTTCCTTGGATAACAATCATCCCTGGTTTCAAATTGGCTGGATCAAATGGCAAAATTTTAATTCCCGCCGCTAATAATGGCGCTTGTGTAAATGTTTCCTTTTCAATATCTGAACCTAGTACTTGGTGTCCTTTGTCATGAAGGATACGTGCTAAAGAGGCCATCCCGGTCCCTTTAATACCAACAAAGTAATATGTATTTTGTTCCATCAATCCAATTCCTTTCAACAATTCAATTTAAAATAAATGCGAGGGGTAGATCAGTAACTATGATCCATCCCTCACTAAATAATAAAGCATTATAAAATTTTGGCAATAGTAATCAGCTGTTTTTTGTTAGTTTTCTGGGTAAAACGTATCGGCCTTAGCAAAATCAACCGGTTCACCGACTTCTTGCCAGTCATCAGGGATAATGAATAGGCCCTTTTCATCGGGAGCATTCTTAATCCGTAGTTCACGGAAACCACAGAGCATTCCGTCACTATCAACACCCATCAATTGACCAGGCCAAATGATCTTACCGTCTGGCATCATCGCACCAGGCCGAGCAACTACGACTTTAATACCTTCTGCAACATTAGGAGATCCACATACGATTTGGACAGTCTTATCATCAGCAATCCGTGTTTGCGTTACTTTTAAGTGGTCAGACTTAGGATGGTCAGTGATCTTTTCAACATAACCGACCACAAATTTAGGATCTTCGTCAGCCGTTAAGAGCTTATCAAAGCCCGCTTCTTGTAACTTTGCATTTAATTTTTCAACTTGGGCTGCATCCAAAAATACTTGCCCGTTTTCACTTGTTAATTCTGGTAAGACCTTGCTGGCGTTCATAAAGTTATAGCCAAGTAATGCACCATCTTTTTCAGCGGTGATCTGAGCTACATCATCAGCAATCTTAGTAATTTGGTTATCCGCATCTGGAGCGGTAATAACGACTAAAATGTCGCCTAATTCATTGGGATTGTAACTTGAAATTAACATCAAATATTCCTCTCTCTAATATAATCTACCATTTTATATTATTACATAAAAAGAAGACTATGAAAATCTAATTTAAAACGGCTTTACAATTTTAAGTACTGATGGATTTAACATCAGGGCTTTATTTGTTTAAAATTTAAAATAAAAAAGCGAAAGATGGTTGGACCCCGTCTTCGCTAAGAAAGGACCATCTTTCATGAACAATTCTATCAAAACTATCTTAGGAATTAAAGATCCTTACCTCAAACTAGATGAAAAGAATTTTGATAACCCAATTGAAGATCAACCTAATCAAATCATTGTCCATCTTATTCAAACTTACCCCATGCATTGCCCAAAATGTGGACACTTAATGTGTAAAAATGGCTATAAAACAGTTAATTGCTTGGGACCAGAGCTTCACTTTAAGCCAACAATCTGGTCGATTAAAAAGCAAAAATATATCTGTAAAGCTTCTTCTTCTTGTCCTGAAGTAGTTACTAAATTAGCAGCCGTTGAAGATATTCATTATCGTAATCATATCTCTTTAGCGATAAAACAACGGGCAATGATGCTTCTAACAAAAAACGAATCACAAAGTGATTTAGCCAAAGAATTAAATGTCTCTGACTGGACAATTAGACGAGTCATTACAAATCTTGATCAGTTTTTTAAGCCTAACTATCATTGGTTACCTCGCCATATTGCCTTTGATGATTTTAAGTCTGGTCGCTTTGCCCCCAGCGGAATGAGTATGATTCTAATGAATATTGAAAATAAGCGGACGCTTGATATTATCTTGTCACGTAAAAATAGCTATCTGCGAAAATACTTTCTTCGATATGACCGTTCAGCACGCTTAGCAGTTCAAACAGTAACGGTTGACTTGTACACTCCTTACCGCCATTTGATTCATGAGCTTTTCCCCCACGCTTTAATTATCGCTGATCATTTTCATATTGTTGCTCAAGCATATCGTGCATTTAACAAAATTAGGATCCAAGTAATGAATCGTGCCGGTGCTGGCACTCATAAATGGCGTGCACTTAAGCACTTTTGGAAATTACTCCTAACGCCTGCTAATGAGCTTAAATATGATAATTATTGGTCAAGGCGTAACTTTAGTTACGCTCAATTAACTGATGTTGAAGTCATTCATCGTCTTCTAAGCTTTGATAATGAACTAAAAAGAGCTTATGAATACTATCAAAACTTAATTCTGGTGATTGCTCATCGTAGTAAGAAAGAATTAAAAAACTTACTCGCGATTAAATGGACGCAGCTTCCCCAAGCACTGCAAAAAGTTCAGCGTACTCTTCGCAGACATAAACAAGAAATTTACAATAGTTTTAAATATGATACCTATACAAATGGTCCCGTTGAAGGAACTAACAATAAAATTAAAGTTATTAAACGAACTGCTTATGGCTTTCGTAATTTCTTTAATTTCCGAATTAGAATCCTCCTTGCATTACCAAATACCTACATTGCAATAAACTGGAGAAATAAACAAACAGCTCATGCCAAAGTCCAGGCACAAGCTGCTTAGTAAAATTATTTTATTTTCTCATCAGTACTTCTTGACGAAGAGCCTTTAAAACTAAAGAAGGCTGAATAATTCAGTCCCTTTATTTTCACAGCCTTCTTATTTTACTTCAAATTGTTTAAAAAATCTTCAACTTGTTGCTTAGTTTTACGATCTTTATTGACAAATCGACCAATTTCTTTACCATTATCATATACAATGAAACTTGGAATTCCAAATACATTTAATTCAGCAGCGAGGTCGATGTTTTCATCGCGATCAACTTCATAGAAAGTATAATCACTGAAGTCTTGTTCGATCTCAGGCATTGCCGGCTTAATAAAACGGCAATCTGGGCACCAACCAGCTGTAAAGAAAAGGACGACCTTGCTATTGCCAATAGTTTCAATTAATTGATCTTCTTTTAATTGTGGTAATCTTTCCATAATCCTCATCCTTATATCATTTTAGCAATATTATACCATGCTTCTTATCTATTGTAAGTAATCTGCTTGTAAGGACTAGATATTTGGATTTTAATAATTAAAAATGATAGAATAAATGAGAAGTTAAGAACGGATTAAATTTAAATAGTGAAGGAAGCAATCATATGAATGCAAACAATAACTCCCTCAACCCCTGGCTGATTCCAGTCACATTAGGTGCGTCTGGAATCGCCGGTTTTATCGCTGGTAAACTTTTTGGTAACCGCCAAATATCTGCTGAGCGGATCTTAAAATTAGTCAAGAACGATTTTGCAAGTGAAGGTTCTCTAACCGGTAGCTGGATCAATGATAAAGCAGTACCTTTCCAACGATTTGCGGTTAAAACCCATGCTTATGAAGGCGGCGTTTCTCGTCTAGAAGATGGCGAAGAAGTAGATTACGAGTTTATTGCTGACGCGTATACTGGTAGTCTATTGGAATTAAAACGAATTGAGAATAACTAAAGTAAAGGCTGGGGACAAATTTTCCCAGCTTTTTTAATTAAAGGAGAACTATCATGAATCTTAATGACACAATTCAAGAATGTTGGAGCAAAATTGACGAAGGACAGGTAGCGACATATATTCCCGCTTTAGCAAAAGTTGATCCTTATTAACTTGGCGTTTACCTTTTCGACGTCACAAATGATAAAAAAGTAGAAGCAGGAGCATCGCAAGTTCGGTTTGCCATCGAAAGCGTCTCGAAAGTAATTACCCTCCTCTACGCCATTGAACGTTTAGGCTTGTCAGCAGTTGAAGAGCAAGTGGGAACACGCCAAACCGGCTTCCTGTTCGATACGATCCTTAACATGGAAATCACTAAAGAGGCACATCCTCTCAATGCTTTTATTAATAGTGGTGCCATCCTCATCAGTTCATTAATTGAAGAACAAGATGGGCTTTCTCCCTTTGACCAAATCCTTGAATTTAGTCGTAAAATCTGCAATGATCCCGATATCACCCTCAATGAAGAGATTTACCAATCAGAGTTGCGAACCGGGGATATGAATCGGTCGTTAGCTTACTATCTCAAAGCCAAAGAAGTCCTCACCAATGACGTAACTCTTAGCCTTGGTACCTATTTTAAGCAGTGTTCAATGATGGTCACTTGCCAAAGCTTAGCCAATCTCGGCGCCGTCCTTGCCAATGACGGGATCGCTCCTTGGAATAATGAACGAATCATTTCAAGTGAGGCCGCCACATATACAAAATCGGTCATGATGACGACCGGCCTCTACAATGAATCAGGAACTTATTCCGTTAAAATCGGTGTCCCCACTAAGAGCGGTGTCTGTGGTGGTTTAGTTTCTGCTGCCCCCAATCATTATGGGATCGGAATTTTCAGTCCGGCACTCGACCATGCTGGTAATAGTGTTGCCGGGCTAGCACTCCTTGAACTCATCAGAAAAAAATTAAAGCTTGATATTTTTAGGTACTAGTTGCAAATATTCCCTTCCTTAGCAGGCTCGACTTAATTAAATTTAACGTTCAATTCAGTTTCCTTAATTTACTATTCTAATTAGATATTCAGGCACATCCCAAGGATACTTTTAGTATAATTAAGGTAATTGATGCATACGCTTTCACCAACAAGGAAGTTTATCATGACGTATCCAGTAACAATCGGTCATTCAAAAGTTAAAGTAAATCCCCTCGGTCTTGGAACAAACGCTGTTGGCGGTTATAATCTCTTCCCGGATTTAGATGATCAAGCCGGCATTGATCTTGTTAAGACTGCTTTAGATAATGGAATTAATTTATTAGACACTGCCTATGTCTATGGCTTGGGTCATTCAGAGGAACTGATCGGACAAGCCATTCAAGATTACGATCGGCATAAAGTCATCATTGCAACAAAGGGCGCTCATGATTTTTCAACGGGTAAAGAAGTTATTAATAATGATCCGGATTTTATTACTAAGCAGGTCAATGACAGTTTAAAACGGTTGCAAACTGACTACATTGATATTTACTATCTGCACTTTCCTGATCATGATACGCCGAAAGCAGAGGCAGTCGGTGCTCTGCAGAAATTACGGGAAGAAGGAAAGATTCGGGCAATCGGAATTTCCAATTTCAGTCTTGATCAAATTAAAGAGGCAAATGCGAATGGTTATGTTGACATTGTAGAAGACGAATTCAGCCTTCTTCATCAAGATCATTTAACGGAAGGAATGCTAGACTACCTGAATAAAAATAAGATCAGCTTTGTCCCTTACTTCCCGCTAGCTTCTGGACTATTGACTGGAAAGTATACCACTGATGCAACATTCCCTGCTGATGATATCCGCAGTCAGATTGCAGACTTTAAAGAACCGCGTTACAGCACAATCTTACATGCTGTTGATCTCGTCCGTCCAATTGCTGATAACCATCATGCTACGATTGCTCAAATAATCCTCGCATGGTACCTGCAAAATCCACTCATTACTGCGATGATTCCAGGAGCTAAAAATGCCCGTCAAGTACTCTCTAATGCAAAAGCAATGAAAATTGAACTTTCGACTGACGAATATCAAACAATTGAACAAGCATTCAATCAATTTAAACAAATTAAGAGTGGTAAATCATTAAAAGATCCAGACTAAGGGGTAAAACCACCAAATCGTTTAAAAAGGAATTTATCATGAATTATTTCATCACTAGTCGCCAAGATTTACACACCTCGGCCATCAAACTTGCCCAAGTCAAACGGCTACGAATTTTCGATCATCTAAATGTCCCTGCGATCATTGTCACGATGCTGTATAACTTCGACCATCAAACTGTTGAAGAAAAGCTTAAAGTTAAAGGTCGGGTCCTTAACATCTACCAGTATTATCAACAGCTTCCTTATCGTGATGATCCCACAGTTGATCAAGCCATTATTAAGCAGGTATTGACTGTCCCTGGCTGCCAAGTTAAGGACAATTGTGCCCTACGCAATGACAAAGTGCGGGTCCGCGTGAACTTCCGCAACGGACGGTTATACTATATCGACTACCTTGATCAGTACGGCTTTACCAATCGACGAGACTTTTACGATCAAGGATGCCGGACCTATACTGATTATTTTGAAGATAAGGGACGGTTAATTGCCCGCCAGTATTACGATCATGATGGACAAGTAAAGATAATCTATCATTATCGCGGTGGTGAAGGTAATGTCCCCATTCTTACCCTCATCCAGCTAGTTGATCAAGGGCATGAATGGCAATTTGATAATGAAATCTAATTTCGGGCGCACTTTTTAGATGAGCTTGTTGGAGATGATCCCCAATCAATCCTTATCAGCGATCGTTCTAATATCGCATTAAAGGCGTTTACGCTAATGAAAAAGCCAGCCAGACGGTACCAAGTATTTCACTCGGCCTTTACCGACAACGGCCAAAGCAATGGACCAATTTCGGCAATCTACCAGCCAATCGCAACAATGCTCGCAAAAGGACAGCTAAGCGGGCTGATCTCTGCCACGCAACGGGAAGCTCAAGACGCTGCGAAACGGTTTCAAACTAACCAGAGCTATGGCATCCCCGTGACTTATTTGACGAGTGCAGAGCTCACAAAAGAAATCCCCGTTAGCCAACGCCAGACAGGAAAATTCATTGCGGTTGCGCGGCTTTCCAAAATCAAACAACTTGATCATATTATCAATGCGATTGTTCGTCTTCACCAAGACTTTCCGCAAGTTACCCTCGATATTTATGGTTATAGCGATAGTTGGAATAAAAACCAAACTGCTAATGCTCTGAAGTCACTGGTAAAGGAAAATAATGCTGAAAGCTACATTAATTTTGTCGGCTATTGTGATGACCTTAGTGCTGCTTATGAACATGCTCAAGCCGAAATCTTAACAAGCTATTATGAAGGCTTTGCAATGGCAGTTCTGGAAGCACAGGGTCATGGTTGCCCAGTTGTTAGCTATGACATCAACTATGGTCCAGCAGATATAATCGATGACCAGCAGAGCGGTAAACTGATTCTGCCAAATGATCAAGAGGTCCTGTATCAACAACTGCGAAAACTATTAGCAGATTCCGATCTCGCAAAGAAGTACGCCCACCATGCACAAAAAGCAGCACAAAAATACCGCTTCGATCATGTCGCTAAAAAGTGGCAAAAGTTAATTAGTAATAAAGAAAAGGAGTAATCCTCACAGCCAAAATAGCTGAGGGTTACTCCTTTTTAGTAGGAAATTAATCTTTCCGTTTCTTATTTACTTTTGTTAAACCAAGTGCTGAGAGAAGACCAGCAAAACCAAGACCAATTAAGCTTGATGACTTTTGATTACCAGTTTGTGGCAATTGGTGAGTACCTTGCTTAGTAGTTGGTTGCGTTGATGAAGAATTAGTAGATTCAACAATAGAAGTTTCGCCTTTCTTGGCAGTGACCTGGGTAGTCATTGGTTGTGGTTCTTCATTCTTTTGTTCACCAGGTAATTGCGTGTTTGATTCAATTGCTGGTTGTTCTGTTGGTTGAGCAGTCGGTTGACTTGTCAGCTGCTCTGTTGGTTGACTTGGTATTTCTGCTTTCGGCAAGTCGTAGTTCAACTCAGGACCAGACTGACCATAGTCAAGCTTTGGTAAGTCATACTCAGTTGATGGACCCTATTGACCGTAGTCAAGCTGTGGTAATTTATAACTTGACTCTGGACCACTTTCACCTTTGTTCTTTTCGTAAACTAATACAAGATCTTGAGGATTATCTGAAGTTGGTGTCAAAGTAATTTCGTTAGCTGTACCACTAATCCAATGCCAAGTACCAACCATATCATCAGAAGTTGCGTACTTGTCGCCCTTATTTAAGGTAATGTACTTCTGAACTACTTCATCCATAGTTTGAGTATCATGGTTCCATTCGATATTACCAGCTTTAGTAGTTGCAACTTGTGTTGTCTTACCATTTGCATCCTTAACAGTTTCTGGAGCGGTGGTTTGACCAGTTACCATATCTACATAAATATGAACATCAAACTCAACCTTTTGAGAAACCGCATCCTTCAAAGGACTATTGGCATCATTGTTTGCAACAAAGGTAATGTTTCGAGTAAATTCCTTATGCAAATCGCTAGGATCAACAGCACGTTTTCCATCTGGATCTTTGGGCACGTCATCGACTGGAGTATTTGGTGTAATGTCCTTAACTGCGTGCTTCAAGTAAACATATTGATCTTGAACATTCTTGGTTAAAGTTTGCTTACCGAGTAAATCACCCTTGGCATTATCAGATAAACCAACTAAAACATAACCATCCTTTTCGTAATCTGCTGGATTCCATAACTTATTAGTCGCATCTGGAGTGTCGCCAACATAGGTCTTGTCTTCACTACCGACCCCAGTTACTAAATAATCGGTAAGTTCATGACCGTCAGTTGGAGCATAAGTGGTCTTATCTTCAACGCCGTTAACATCAATGTAGTGAATGTTGTATTGGGCTTTTTGTTTGTAGATTAAGTAACCGTCAGCAATCTTGTTAGGAGTATCAGTCTGCCAAGTGTCGCTAGTTGGATCGCCGTACGATACTTCGCCGTTCTTATCAGTTGAGACTAAGTACCACTCACCATCATCAGTACCACGCTTTGCAGCTTCATCAGTAGATAAAGTTATAGTTTCTGGAGTTGTAACGGCAGCAAAATTCTTATCATCTGTTGTCAAGCCAGTACTCTTGTCAGCATTTACAGTCCAAGCAATTGCAGGAAGCGTACCATTATTCAATGCATCAACAAACCATTCGCCATTTATATTTTGTCTAGCATTAACTCCTTGACCCGTAACAGCGTCAATATAGTAAGTACTACTAGTCAAAGTTACATTTTGAGTTGTATCATCTTGTAACTGCTTACCATTTTCATCATTTGCTACATAGTGAATTGTCCGCGTTGCTGTCTTCGTATCAGTATGTGCAATAGCCTTATTTGTAGTTAAGTGAATTGTATATACATACTTAGCGTCATCTTCAGTCCCTTCACTATGCTTGGCATTATCAGCATTATTAATACTAATACTACCAAAGTCATCGCTTGCAACCGTGTATCCTTTACTCTTGTATTCATCAACTTGATCATAAATACTTTGACGAGTCTTCTCAGCTCGATCACGCGTGTATTGATAATCATCTCCGGCTTCTGGTACCGGATTCTTTTCATAAGTATTTAACCCGTGGTGCTAGTTAATATCTTACCAGTTACATCATCAATAATTGATACTTTGTATAAAGGACCATATGGATCAAAACCATGTATTTCGCCACTATGCATTGGATCATTGGGATCATACTTTACAGCTGGTGCATGAGCATACTGTCCATCGTATCCTTTAAACTGATACTTATCCTTATAAATATATTCAGGGAAAGTATCTGTTGTGACGGGAGTCCATTTACCATATGTCACTTGCCCATCAGTATTGATAGTCTTTGTACGCGTAAACTCAAGAGCTTGGCGGCCACCATAATGCTGCTTAGTTACATGATCGGTGTTAATCCCTTCATCATTTTCATTGGTCATCCCGTAGTAGAAGTAACGATATACTGTCTCGTGCGTCCCGTCAGCTGATACTTCGGCATCTGCTGTATTAAAATACACTTGATTATTTGGAACGTAATCGCCAATTTTTATTTTTGTATAGTCTACCGTATAAACTACTGATTGATTATCAAAAGCACTTCCATTGGCTAATGAATTCCAATGATCAAGATCAAGTAATTTATCAAATGATTCCGTTGTTTCAACTGCTTGAGACTTCCACTGATGTGACACGTCCGGTGACATGAGACGATAATGAATATTTCGAATAAGAGTAATTGGAGCATATTTTTTTGCTGTGTTTGGTGTTTTAAATGAATTTGAAAGCTCATTTCAGGGCTAGTAAATTCTTTTGGAGCTTGATATGCACCAGCTGGTTCATAATACCCAATATCTAAGATATCAAGCATCCTTTTAATACTCATCGTACCGTTATTTATTGTATGCTTTCGGACTAACCTTATCGCCAACTTTACCGTATGCATAATGATGACCATTATCTTCGCTTGGCAAATATTCTGAATAATCTACTATCTTTCCGTTATCGTCATCATCAACAAACGTTAAATCAATTCTTGCATTCTGTTCGGTAGCAGATTGAGAAACCTTACTTTCTTCAACTGGAGTATTTTGTGTATTGACGTTATTTTTGTTTAAATTAGTAATCGATTCATACTCGTTATCCTTTACCAGTTCTTGATTCTTTTTATTATTCAGTTGATCTGTGCTCTCATCACTTGTTTTATTTACTAATTGTTGTTCCTTTTGTGAATTACTACTAGTATTTTCGGCTGCGTTTTGTTCCTCATTAGTTTGTTTATCAGCTTGTACAACAGAAGTAGAAACCAGCTGCGTAATATCGGTATTTGCTGTTGTTGCTTCTTCCATAGTAGGTGTGCTATCAGCGTGTGCTACTGTACCTCCGACCATAAAAGTAGTTCCTAGTAACACAGACGCAACACCAACACTGAGTTTTCTTAACCCAAATCGTTGCCGTTGTTGCTCCATTTTGCGTACATATTCTTGTGCATTGTTCTTCGACATTCAATATCCCCCCATATATCTGTACGTCATAACTTGTTATTTATATTTGGCAGATTGTAAAATTTAAGTTGAACATTTAAGTGGACAGAAAAACCCATCAAGGTCTTTAATGGTGTTACCACACAATCCATTAGAAAGAAGGACCTTGATGAGCACCACTATTTTATCATTCCAGAACCGTGTTGTCATTGAAACGCTTCATAATGAAGGACGTTCCTTGCGATACATCGCTAACTACTTAGGCTTTAGTAAGACCACCATCTTTAACGAACTTCACCGGCTAAATAGTGGGTATCAAGCTGAACTAGCGCAAACTGACTTTGAACGCAAGGTTAGTCAACGGGGGCGGAAGTCTTCACTCACTAAAAGCCTTAAGCACTTGATTGAGGAAAAGATTCAAGTCCAGAAGTGGTCCCCTGAACAAGTTGCCCATGTAGTTGGGATTGCCTACAAGACGGTCTATAACTGGATTGATCAAGGATGGCTTGATGTACAGTTACCCGATTTGCCTGATCATGGAATTCGTCGTCATCGTGCTAAAGAAAAGCGTGGTACGTTCAGTCACGGCCGCTCCATTGAGGAGCGTCCTCATAAAGTCGAAACTCGCCAAGAATTCGGCCACTTTGAAGCTGATACCGTACTTTCTGGCAAACGTAAAGGTCAAGCTGTGGCGACTTTTGTGGAGCGTAAGAGTCGCCTGACAATTGTTAAACGGCTCCATGGTCGCGACAGTCAGTCCATGACTCAAGCCGTACTTGAACTAGCTAGTCAACTTCAAGACAAGCTCAAGACGCTTACCGTGGATCATGGGAAAGAGTTCGCTAACTATCAGGCAATTGAACAGCTAACGGGTACTCAGGTTTACTTTGCCCATGCCTATTCACCGCACGAACGCGGTAGTAATGAGAACCGTAATCGAGTTTTGCGACGGTTTATTCCCAAGGGACAAGCCATTGAAGAGCTGAGCGATCGCCAGCTGGTTCAAATCAATTGGTATCTGAATTCCCGACCACTTAAATGTCTTAACTGGCACACACCAATCGAGATCTTCTTGATTAATCTACGTCACTAAATTCGTTCAAGTTATTTCTTGCAATCTGCCATTTCGAAAATATTCTAGCACATATTTATCGAACCATAAATACAAAATTATTATTTCATTAATGGTGGGATTACTTTTAAATACACTTTTTCACTTGGTGTTGCTATAAAGAAATCGATTTCTCACCCCAGCAAAAAAGTAAAAAAAATACTAGTCAGCAAGCATTCGTCTACTTACTGACTAGTATTTTACTTAAAATTAGCAATTAGCTTATAGATTGGTTGGCCTTTCGCCGCAAATTTTTGTTCATATTCCGTCTCAACATTATGTTCATTTTCTTCGCTGTGGTGCAGGTCTAACCAGACGCCATCAAAGATCATCCCATAGTTATTCATGCTTTCCAAGGAGAATTCAAAGAGACCCATGTTATCAGTCTTCAGTTCAATTACCCCTTGATCTTGGAGGATCTGCTGATAGGTTGCTAAGAAGGTCTTGTAGGTCAGGCGCCGCTTAGCATGGCGTTTCTTCGGCCATGGATCAGAGAAGTTAAGGTACATCTTCGCAACTTCCCCATCTTCAAAGTATTCTTGCAAGTCTTCTCCATCCCCACAAATCAATTGCAAGTTTGGCAAGTCTTCCTCAAGTGCTTTTTTGAGGGCAATTGCCGCAACAGTCCGCTGAATCTCTAATCCGATAAAGTTGATTTCTGGATGAGCCTTCGCCATGCCAATGATAAATTGACCTTTCCCCATCCCAACTTCTAAGTGGAGGGGTTGTTCTTTTGCAAACCGTGATTGCCACTTACCCTTAAATTGAGTGGCATCATCAATCATTAGTTCTGGATGGGCAGCAATTAATGGATCAGCCCACTTTTTATGTTTCACACGCATAAATTAAAATCCTCATTTCATTAGTTTTTTGACTCTGACATTGAAGTAGAAACGGCTTAATAAGACCACTTCCACTGCCGCAATAATAAGATTAATTACCATCTGGCCGACATTCAACTGCCAACCGATACTAGCAAGGGCGATCAATAGTGCCTCTAGCGCCGTTACCTTGGCCAACAGCTGCTTAAAGTCCGCCTGTTGCTGACTAGCAGGGATTGGATAGATGTGAGTAAAGACATTTGATTCATACTGGTCGTAGAGTGGCATCAGTTGGGTCGCGATCAAGTAAATAAAGAGTACGACCACCAGAGTACTCAGCCAACCTGCTGGCAATAAGAAGACAATCACCATTCCTAGCAGGGTCAACCGACTGACAATCCCGCTCACTTCGGTACTCCGGACAAATGCGCGGGCGTATAAGTAAGACCAGGGTTGACCATCCTTGCTCAGCCAGCGGATCAGGTCATCTGCCCACTTCCGCCGTTTGGTATTTCCTTGAACACTTGGCACATCAGTAAAGAGGTTAAAGAAACGGTAGACACTGTACATCCGATCCTGTTCCGCTTTAACGGCAATCCGCCAATTAACAGCGAGATCACGATAGTAAACAATTACTGCTAAGTACAAAAGCACCGCTACTACAAGACCGACGTAGGGATTAACCAACCACATTGCGATTGAAGCGAGCAGCGGGTTTACCCAGTATTCTAGCCGGGTTCGCCACTGTTGATCACCCCAGCGCAAACTCAATGATTTACGAGCTACGTGCATCCAATCGGCCTTATTAACAATGGCGACTAAAAAAATGGTCATAATCTCGGCACTGCTGAGTTTTTCCGTTGTCAACGCGAACGGCAAGGCGATAAAGGCACCAACCACCGTCATTATTTCCGCTAAGATCAGACTATACCAGGTCGCCTGGTTAAGGTAACGATGAATTCCTTCAACTTGTGGCAAGAGAAAGACTGGGTCCGGCTTTTTGATTAGGGTAGCAAGGCGACCGATTTGGGCGATGACCGTAAACCAGCCGATCAAGATCAACCGGGTCCACCATTCATGCGGTCCCAAGGTTGGCAGCCATTGGGAGTAGCCATACGCCAAGGCTCCGAACAGGAAAAATAAGGCGATAACAAAGTGGTCATTGAAGACTAACCGCCAGTAACGCAGTAGGAGCATAAAGTGTTGGCTGCGACGCTTGCTAAATAACTTATTCATCACGATCACCCTTTGCAAGATGCAAGTATATCTCATCTAAGGATTCGCCGGCATGATTCCCAGCAGCTCGCAATTCATCGAGGGTTCCATGTGCCCGGACTTTTCCATCTGCCAATAGGACAAAGCGGTCACAATACCGTTGCGCCGTATCAAGGACGTGGGTCGACATCAAAACCGCAACGCCCTCCTTCTTCTTTTGCTCAATCAGGTCTAGCAAGTCATGAACTGCCAAAGGGTCCAACCCATAGAATGGTTCATCGATAATCAGCAGCTTGGCCTTCGTCATAAAGGCACAGCAGATCATTACCTTTTGCTTCATCCCCTTAGAGAAGTTAGCGGGGAACCAATCGAGCTTATTATCCAGCCGAAAAAGTTTTAATAGTTTTGTCGCCCGTTGCCATGCTTCATCGTGGTCCAACTCGTACGCCATAATCGTTAAATCAATATGCTCACGGAGGGTCAATTCATCATAAAGAATTGGCGTTTCGGGAACATAGGCGATCTCCTTTTTATATTCTTCCGGGTTAGCCTGAATAGTAAGACCATTAATTTTAATCGATCCTGAAAATGGTCGCAGCAAGCCAATAACGTGGTTTAGCGTTGTTGACTTTCCGGCACCATTTAGTCCAATCAAACCAACTAATTCACCTGGTTGGACATCAAAGCTGACATCCTTCAACACAGGAATCTGGGAATATCCACCAACAAGTTTATTTATCTCTAAAGCCATTATTCATCCCTTCTTAATTATTGCTTAGTCATATCTTTTTATTATATCATAGGTTATTTCTTCTACTAAATCATGCACGAACGCGATTTTTTCGGTATACTTAGGATAAGTTTAATCTTCAAAAGGAGCGATTAATATGGACAATAATTGTATTTTCTGCAAAATCATTAACGGTGAGATTCCTAGCTACACAGTCTATGAAGATGACGTTGTAAAGGCCTTCCTTGATATTTCACAAGGAACTCCTGGTCACACCCTCGTCATTCCTAAGAAGCACGTTCCCAATTTATTTGCCTACGATGCTGATCTCGCTGCCCAAGTATTTTCCCGTATCCCCAAGATTGCACGGGCAGTCAAGGCTTCTAACCCAGCTATCAAGGGAATGAACGTGGTTAACAATAACGGTGAAGTCGCTTATCAATCTGTCTTCCATTCCCACTTCCACTTGATTCCACGGTACACTAGCGATGATGATTTTAAGATGATTTTTAAGGACAATTCTGGTAACTACAACGATGAAAAGTACAAAGAAATCCAACAATCAATCATCGATCAAATGAAAGAAGACTAGTTATGCAACGGCTAAAAGAAATTCAAGAGGAATTCAAACGGCTCAGCAACGAAGTTTCACAGTTGAAGAACAGCATCGATGAACTACAAGCTGCCATCCCTGGTGTGCAAAAATTTATTAACGATGTTGAACGTGATGTTAAGAAGTGGAAATTCAAGACTGAACCCCGGCTGAACCGCATTCAGATTATTCTGGATGTGCTCAAGATTGATCAAAAGGAACAGCAGAAGTAATAAAAAATAAGGTTACGAAAATTTTCCGTAGCCTTATTTTTATACCCTATTTTACTTATTTGAGCTAGTACTGCTGCTGTTATTGCTGGAGCTGCTTGTAGTGGCGCTTGAGTTAAGGTAGTTATCAAGGATATTCTTAACATCGTTTTCCTTGATTGAAACGTTACCCTTCTTCAAGACGTTTGAAACAACCTTCCGCATGAAGTTTTGGTTGTTCATGTTTTCTTGAACGATTTGGTTCTTCAAGTCATTGATGTGTTGACTCTTCTTACCCTTAGCTGGGTGTTCGATCATGTAAATTACTTGGTAGCCGTCATCAGTCTTAACTGGGGTCGTAGTATATTCACCCGTCTTCAACTTAAAGGCAGCCTTCTTGTAAGCTGAGTCAAGTTGGTTATCAGTATTATCAAAGGCTGGAAGCTTACCACCGTTGTTCTTGGTTTGACTATCAGTTGACTTGGACTTAGCAAGCTTCTTGAAAGTCTTGTACTTGTTGCTGGAGTCATTTAATTGGTTAATGATATCTTCAGCATCAGACTTACTACCAACAAGGATCGTCGCAGTTTGAACTTTAGGTTGGTACTTGGTCCATTGCTTATTGATTTGCTTGTTAGTAATGTGGGAGTAATGACGAGCAGCCGCAGTCAAGAGTAAGTTTGACCGAATTTGTTGCTTCAATGACTTTTCAGTTAAGTTTTGACTTTGAAGATAAGCATTAAAGTCTGAACCGTACTCGTTCTTGTAGGTATTATATTGCGCGTTAACTTGCTTATCACTGACTTCTTTACCGTATTGCTTCTCCAAAACCTTATCTAAGATCATTTGTTGAAGCACTTGCTTACCAGCACTGGT
Source organism: Limosilactobacillus reuteri (assembly GCF_034259105.1). Classification (NCBI taxonomy): domain Bacteria; kingdom Bacillati; phylum Bacillota; class Bacilli; order Lactobacillales; family Lactobacillaceae; genus Limosilactobacillus; species Limosilactobacillus reuteri. The sequence continues at coordinate 1,296,794 of NZ_CP139478.1, forward strand.
TTGCTTCATGCTGCTGTAGTATTCGCTCTCAGTGATTTTACCGCCGCTAGTAGTAGCGACTGCTTTATTTCCACAGGCAGCAAGCGGCATCATCAATGCGGCCCCTGCAATGATAGCAATTAACTTTTTGGATTTCATGTAAGAAACACATCCTTAAACAAAATATTTTTTCGATAACTTCACTCATCCAATATACCACACTTATTTTTTCGTGCCAGTCTCCTAAATAAATGTTTATATCATCTTCATAATTTATTCACGGTTTAATGCTTGCAGGTCAAGAATTTTAACGTCAAGGTCCTTAATCCGATCATCAGCAGTAAAATAGATAACCTGATTCTTCTCAGCAATTTTTTCTAGCAAGGCCAGCATTCGTTGCCGCCGAACGTTATCAAAATTAACAAACCCATCATCAATAATTACCGGGAAGTTAGCTTGATCACTCATCACGGTGACAAAGCCAAGCCGGAGCGCAATATACAATTGTTCAGCCGTTCCCTGCGACAATTCTTCCACTAAAAAGACTTCTTGATCCCTTCGTACCACTTTGACTCCATCGGCCGTTAAACGGATCCGGGAATAGCGATGAGCGGTTAACAAGGCAAAATATTGTTCTGCCTGGCGAATGATTGCAGGGTAACGATCAGCTGAAGCTCCTACCAGGGCCTTATTAATCCACTGAATTGCCAATTGGTACCTTAACCATTCCTGTACTTCATGCCAAATCTTAGCGGCTAGGTTAGCCCGTTCTTGTTCCAGATTGCTGAGGGTTCCATCTTTAACTAAACTATCAATTTCGACTTTATCTTTTTGAATCTCTTCGTGGGTATGAGAGATTGTTAGGTTGAGCTGATCAAGCTGGTACCGAGTCTTCGCTAAAGCCGTCATTAGCTCATCTCTATTTGCGTATGCAGCAAGGGCTTGGCGGTCTTCTGCGGTCAATTGTTGTCCATAGGCATCTGATGCCAAGGCTTGTGATTGTGCTGCAGAACGATTTGCTAAGTACTGGGTAAACTGGTTATCATCGTGCACCCCTGCTTGCTGATAAATCGCCAGTTTTTGCTGATGAATTTTACTGTAGTCTTGATTGAGCTGGGCTAAATTGTTAGCAATCGTTGCTTTTTCCCGGGTATTCGCTTGGATATCCTGGCACGCTTGTTGCCCTTGTTCCAGCAAATCATCCAATTTAGTCCTAACAGCCGCCAAAGTTAGATTTTGCAAAGCTGGTGGCAATTGTTGGTTAAAGATAGCAAGTTGGTGGTCATATCTTTGCTGATCTTGTTTGGCAGTTTGGAGCTGGGCAGCTAATTCGGCATTTCGTTGTAAATCTCCCTGGATTAATAGCCATTGATCAGGCGGAAAATCCTGTAAGCCATGTTTTTGGCCAAACGCCGTGATTGCTTGGGAATCTGTTGTTACTGGAGCAGAATGACTTCCTTGGCGTTGATAATAAAGATACATAACTGTCGCAAAGGCCGCAATTGCTCCGATAGCGGTAATAAAAGTGGCATTCGCTAATAATCCAATGATAAAAAGGACAAAGCCGCCGATGATTCCGATCATTGCGGCGCGAGAAGGATCGCCATTTGACTGGTTCGTATTTGCCCGAGAAAGCGGTTGGACATTAAGAAGGCGGGCAAGTTCTGCTTTTTCTTGAGGAGTTAAGGGCGCCGGCAAAGGCTGGTGGTAGCGTGTTTTAATTGCAGTTAATTCCTGCTGCCACTGATTAGCTTGCGTTTGTTGACGGTGCTGTAAAGCCTCCTCCGCTTGTAACTCAACCGCTTGCTCCTTGAGGCGTTGAAGTTCCGGGATGCTTTGTGGCGAATGCTTAGTTGCTTGTGGAGACTGATGATCGATCCTTGCCAAGCGCTGTTGATAAACCTGTTGTTGGCGGCGAAGTTCCTTTTCTCTAACTTGTAGTTCTTGAGCCGTCGTAACTTGCTGATCAGTTAAATAGTCAGCAATTGGTCGAGTTTGGTGGCTATGTTGCCATTCATGGTAAACCGGCCACAACTGCTGTAAATGTGCTAATTTTTGCAAAAGTGGCTGTTGTTTTTGCAATTCTGCCTGTGCTTGCCGCAATTTTTCTTTGTTTGTCTTCAAATCTGCCTGCAGGTCCTGATAACGGTGAAATTTACCACGCGCTTGGTTAATTTTATCTGTCAAATTTGCATATTGATGAAGATCTTGATTGAGCGGCCATTTCCGTCCGCGCGGTTTATAGAGATGGTCAGCTTGTTTCTGGTACTGATCAATTAACTGGTCCCACTGTGCACTGCCAACAGCCCCTAGTTGCTGCAGATGTTGTTGCCATTCATCCCGATTAAGCTCGTCCACAGCTGTTAAGTCTCGTTGACCAAAACTAAAAAGGGCTTGATAGAGCGACCGATCCATTGAGCCAAGCAGTTGCTTTAATTCTTGCTCACCACCTTGACGTCCTTGTGAATCAGTCACACTAACCTTACCGCCATTCCGCCCGCGTTGCCGTTTAATCACGTAATCATGGCCGTTGATCTCAACTAATAAACTTCCACCATAACTAGAAGTAGTTTTCGGAATATACTGAGCAAACCGATTCTTTCCCCGCCCATCCACAAAGCCAAATAAAACACTAACAAGAAAGGCCATTAGAGTTGTCTTTCCGGCTTCATTAGGGCCATAAATTATTTGGGGGTTAGTTGTAAAGTCAAAATCTTGATCATGCCATTTGCCAAAGCCATCGATATGAACTTTCTTTATTTTCATATGTTAATCCTCCCGCCGCAATAATTGAGTCGTCGCTTGCTTCAGTTGCTGAAGATCAAGGTTTGTCAACTTAGCGGCTAAATCAGCATCCCGTGCTAAACTTTTTGTTAATTCTGCAATATTAGCAGGGGTAAATACTTCTTGGGCGGCTTGTTGCCAATACTGTTCATCTAGATCAGTCATTGATGGCAACAAATTTTGCTGGTGGAGCAAGAGGTCATAGATCCACCATTTACCATTATCTGCATTTTGGTCCTGCAGGTGTTCAAGGACATCCCCATTTGCAAGCAGGTGCCGAATCGTTGGTGAAAGTTGTTCAATGTTAGCAATCGTAAGCTCTACCAGTTGGAATGGTGCATTTTTTAGTTTGTCATCAATTGCTTGCGACAGGGATCGCTCTACTTCAGCAAGACTACTAGTTGGTAAAGCATTAACGGTTAGACTTGTCCATTCAATTTCCGCAACTGGTTTAAATTGCGGCACAAGTTTATTGCCCTGACTTTCCACCAAATAATAGCCGTGCTGTCCGGCTTCATTTTTATGCCGTCCCTGTGGATTACCGCTGTAAATAATTGGCGGCTTCTCATTCAAGATTTGGTGCTTGTGAATATGACCAAGTGCCCAATAATCATAATTTTTAGCGATTAATTCATCGGTCGTAAACGGAGCATAGTGGTTATCTTGATTTTGCCGAACTGCTCCATGAAGCATCCCGATGTGCCAGGTTTCGTTTCGTTTTGGTGGATATTTTTTCACTTGATCTTCTTGAATCCAGCGTTGATCATAACTAAAGCCGGAGATAGCAACACTGTCATGATTTGCCAAAGTAAGGGTGGTAGTCGTTACGCGATTGCCAAAAACATGAACGTTTGCTGGCAGTTCTCCCGTGTCTTGGACAATTTGATAATCATGGTTACCATAAAGTAGATAAACGGGGATGCGTGCCTGCTTAAGTCGTTCGCATTGCTTGATGAAAAAATCGGTAGCGGCAATGCTTTGCTGATCACGGTCATAAATATCCCCGCTAATTAAAACAAAATCAACTTTTAAGGCAATCGCATCGTCAACAATCTTTTGAAAAGCAGTAAACGTCGATGAGTGGACGCGTTCCCATAACGGCTTGGGCATCGAAGTCAACCCTAAAAAAGGACTATCAAGGTGTAAATCGGCTGTATGAATAAATCTCATAATTTTTCCTCTTAACAATAAAGGAGCTGAGAAAAATTTTGCTTTCTCCCAGCCCCTTACTTGGATCGTAATAAATTAATTATTCTTGTCCTGGCATCTTTGGCATTACTTCACTGTAAAGATCTTGAATTGGACTTGTAATTGTCTTATTCAATTGTTGAAGCATGCTATCAACTTGCCGTTCTTGGTTCATCAAGTCTTGAACAACCTTCTTGCCACTTACTTCCTTGGCAAGGTTATGGATGTTTTTAATTTCATCATCAGTTGGTTGTTGACCAGTCATTTGCTTGTGTTGAGCATCTGCTTGAGCTTGTTGGAATTTCTTGAAAGTGTCAAAGGTGTCACTGTCAGCCTTTAATGCTTCAAAAGCCTTTTGTAATCCTTGATATTCTTGAGTTTCGCGCAATTGGCGACTAAGTTCATTTGCAGTATCATAAATATTTACAACCATGTAAAAGTCTCCTTTATCTCGTTCTTAGATTAATTGTATCATATTATCCTAGAAAAGCGATCGAACATTGCTCCACCATTGACTTGCCTTATTACCAAAGTTATTTACTGATTGGTTGAAGTTATTTACAAAGTCGCCCCCATCTTTGAGGAATGATCCCCATCCTTTAGAGGAACCCTTTGTCTTTTCTTTTGCCCGTGTTTGAGCATCTTCAACCGTGAATTTGGTTCCAGCAGTATTTGGCAAAATCGCACTCATTTCATTCTTGTAAAGGTAGTTAATGCTCCGTTCAGAAATATCGTTTAGGGTGTGGCTTTGGTTTGTATCATCATAGCCTTCCCATGTTGCAACCACTACATCGGGCGTATAACCTACGATCCACTTATCACGATCATTGGAATCATCGCCTTTTACCCCTGAGTTTGTGGTCCCCGTTTTACCGGCAAGCGTATAGCCACTTGGTTTGGCCGTTTCACCAGTTCCGTGATCAAATACGCCAATTAGCATACTAGTCATTTCTTTGGCTGTCTTACCAGAAATGATCCGCTTATTCTTGCTACCATCATTTTTGGCGATCACCTTTCCAGAGGCATCTTCAATCTTGGTAATGTAGTGCGGTGATGGCATCAACCCATCATTGGCAAAGACTGCATAGGCACGAGCCATTTGTTGCGGTGATACTCCGCGGGTCATACCACCGAGGGCCAAGGCAAGGTTCTTATCACCCTTTTCAACTGGCAAACCAAACTTCTTTGCCATATCATAACCACGATTGACCCCGATCTTATTTAATAACCAGACTGCTGGAGCGTTAAGACTCTCATAAAGGGCCTTATACATCGGTACCGTCCCGCTATAGGTATCATCATAGTTCTTTGGCGTGTAATTATTAGTTCCATACGATTGTTTCTTATCTTGAAGCGTTGAATCATAGAAATACCCATGCTCTAAGGCTGGTGTATATACAACAATCGGCTTAATCGTTGACCCGGGCTGCCGCCGCATCTGCGTAGAACGGTTAAATCCACGGAAGACATGTTTTCCACGCCCACCAACGACTGCGGTAATTCCCCCATTTTTCGGATTCATCGCAATCGAGGCTGATTGAACCATTGTGCCATCAGCCGAGTTCTGTGGGAAGTTATCGTCATCGTCATAAGTTTGCTGCATTGACCGCTGCTGATCTTGGTCCAGCGTCGTATAAATCCGATAACCATTATTCATGATATCTTTTTCCGAAATATGATAACGACTCTCTGCTTCGGCAATGACCGCATCAAAGAAGTACGGGTACTTATAGCTGTCATTTGGCACGTAGCCGTTGGTAATATTCAACGGTGTTTGCTTATATTGATCCGCCGCACTTTGACTCAGCTTATGATTTTCAACCATCAGCTGAAGAACCATATTCCGTCGTTGCTTCGTTGCTGTTGGATGTTCTACTGGGTCGTACATCCCTGGCGACGTCAGCATTCCGGCCAGGGTGGCTGCTTGGGGTACTGTTAGCTGACTGACGTTTTCATTAAAGTAACGCTTTGCCGCATCTTGAACTCCCCATACCCCATGACCAAAGTAGGCATTATTGAGGTACATTGTTAAAATCTCATTTTTGCTGTATTGGTTTTCTACCTCAACCGCAATAAAAATTTCCCGAGCCTTTCGGGAGAAGGTCTGTTGTTGAGTCAAAAAGGCATTCTTAACCAGTTGTTGTGTTAAAGTACTACCCCCACCAGAGATATAGTCACGGTGAAGAAGTTTATTTTTCACTAGTAAGAAGCCAGCTCGGCCTAACCCTTTGACTGAAAAACCGTGTTCATGATAGAAATTCCGGTCTTCAGTCGAAAGGACCGCGTTAGGAACATTTGATGAAATATCTTTTAATTCCACATAAGTTCCCTTTTGAGCATAGAGGCTCCCGGCCGATTGATTGCTACGATCATAAATCATTGTTGGCCGTTGCAACCGGTTCTTAAGATTTTTAACATCTGCAGTTTTAGCAACAAACGTCAAATGGATACTGGTAATTAAGAAAATCCCTAGAAAAATAACAATGATCCATCGCGTTAATTGATAACGATGCCAGAACTTTTTCAGCATCGCAACAAAGAGCTGCCAATAGTGCTTAAACCAAACTCGGAATGACGCCCAAGCCTTTTTTAACCACTTCATGATTCGCTCTTTCAAATCTGAATTAGATTGTGGTTCACGATTCATTAACAAATCTCCATTTTCATTTCAAAAAGCTGACAATTATTTTATCACATTTTGGCAAATGGTAAGCTATTTTCTCCACCAGCTTTACCAGAAATTAAAAATGAAGAGACTGGAGAAAAACTTATTCTCTCAAGTCTCTTCACAATAATATTTAGTAGTTATAACGATTACATCTCATCTGGTGCCTTGATATCAAGTAAGTCAAGGGCTGACTTGAGCACATCACTAACCGCTTGAGTAAGAGCTAACCGTGCTGGTTGAACTTCATCCTTATCAAGAATCCGAGTGTGAGCATAGTATTGGTTAAACTTCTTAGCCAATTCAAGGGCATACTTAGCGATTACTGATGGATCGTAGTTTAATGCAGCCCGCTTGATTGCTTCGCTGTATTGGCCAAGGAAGCTGATTAATTTCCAAGCTTCAGCACCGGCCTTTGTCAAGTCAACATCGCTAAAGTCCCGGATGCCACCCTTACGTAAGATACTCTCAGCACGAGCACGAGCATATTGAACGTAAGGACCAGTTTCCCCTTCAAACTTAACAACATCATCAAGCTTGAAGTTAACGGCATTCCGACGGTAGTTCTTTAAATCGTGGAAGATAACGGCACCAACACCGACTTCTTTAGCAACTTCATCAGCGTTTTCAAGGTCAGGGTTCTTTTCGGCAATTTGCTTCCGTGCTAAATCAATAGAATCATTCAATACGTCTTCAAGGGAAACAACATTACCCTTCCGCGTAGACATCTTCTTACCGTTTAAGTTCATTAAACCAAAGGAGATGTGTTCAATTTGATCCCACCAGTTGAAGCCCATTTCCTTTAAGGCCGCACGTAATTGCTTAAAGTAAGTTTCTTGTTCGGCACCGACAACGTAAAGGGACTTAGCATGACCATACATCCGCTTCCGGAAAAGTGCAGTTGCCAAATCACGAGTGATGTAAGTTGTCGTTCCATTACTCTTGATGATGAGTAATGGTGGTAAGTTATATTCATCAAGGTCAACAATTTCTGCACCTCGACTAGGCTTCAATAAGTTCTTATCCCGTAACAATTGGATAGGTTCTTCCATCTTTTGAGCAGAGAAAGCTTCCCCATTAAATGAGTCGAAGTTAACATCTAGCATCTTGTAAACACGTTGGAACCGTTCAAGAGAAACTTCACGGAACCAGTGCCAAAGCCGCCATGCTTCTTCGTCACCATGTTCGAGCTTAGCAAACCAGTCACGACCTGCTTCAGTGTATTCTGGATGTTCGTCAGCTTCATTATTGATCCGCACATAGTACTTAAGCAAAGTATTAATTGGATCCTTCTTAACTTCCGCTTCGTCTCCCCACATCTCATAAGCAGCCATTAACTTACCAAATTGAGTACCCCAATCACCAAGGTAATCAATCCGAATTAAGTTGTAGTTAACTTTTTCAAGAATCCGGGCAACAGCTTCACCAATCATGGTTGAACGAAGGTGACCCATTCCCATAGGCTTAGCAATGTTTGGTGATGAATAATCAATCGTAACATTTGATTGGTGACCAAGATCAATCTCACCATAATGTTCAGGATCCGCTAAGATAGTTTGCAAAATCTTAGCACCAACTTGGGCTTTGTCGAGGAAGAAGTTGATATATGGACCAGCAACAACTACCTTTTCAAAACCGTCTTGGTCAACCTTTTCAACTAATTCACTTGCAATCATTTGCGGTGCCTTATGTAAGGTCTTAGCTAAAAAGAATGTTGGGAAGGCATAATCCCCATTACTAGAATCTTTTGGCCGTTCAATCTTAGCTTCAATTTCTTTAACATCCATCTCTGGCAATGCTTGTGCCAATGCAGCTGCAACTTGTTGCTTATCGCTCATATATATTCCTCCTTATACTTATAAAAAAACGCCCCTAATAAGCATTATGCTTACTAGAGACGAGATTTACCCGCGGTACCACTCTAATTGAATTAGAATTCCACTCATTAATTGATTTAATTGAAATATCTGAGGCACGCCTTCACAAATCGAAAAGCCCCTAACTCTCATCAACAAAGGGTCGCTGTAGATTTCAAAATGCTACTACTCCTCAAATCCTATTTTCATACTCAATTATTATAACAAATTTAGATTTAAAAACAAGGACCTATCTACGGGGAACGAGTTATTGCTTTTCTCTTACTTATTATATGTTACAATTATTATCATTAAATAATAATGAAAGGTTGATGAGTTATTTATGACAAACCCTACAATTCAAGCTGTCACAATTGCAGGGCATGATTCGGACGGGAGTGCTGGAATGCCCGCGGACCTTCATGCTTTTTTTGCAGATGGCGTCTATGGTCACGGTATTTTAACTGCTGCTGTTTCCGGAAATTCTTACGGGATCACTTCTTCTCAAGTAATGCCGCAAGAATTTATTGCCGAGCAGTTTAAGGTATTAAGTGAAGATTTTGACATCAAAGCAGCCAAAACTGGAATGCTTGCTAATGACGATGTAATTAATGTCGTTGCTGATAACTATTCGCCTGAACATTTTGGCCCGTTAGTTGTTGACCCTGTGATTATTACTAAGCACGGAGCAATGTTGCTTGAACAATCCGCCTATGAACTATTTCGTGAACGAATTATTCCCCTTGCAACTGTTATTACCCCTAATTTCTATGAAGCTCAAAAGTTAACAGGAATCGAAATGAGTACAGATGAAGAACGGGTTAAAGCAGCCCATTATCTTCAAGATTTAGGGGCAAAAAATGTGGTGATTAAGGGCGCGCATAATGATGATAGCCAAACAACTGTTGATGACTTTGTTCTTCTTGAAGACGGTGATAGCTTCTGGCTCAAAAAAACTTTTGTTAAGACTGATCGATTGAATGGAACCGGGGATAGCTTCTCCGCGATCATTGCTGCCGAGCTTGCGAAGGGAAATAATGTTAAAATAGCAGTAACAAAGGCTAAAGATGCCGTTTACGCAGCAATCGCAAATCCATTAACGGTTGGTCATAAATTTGGTCCAATCAACCATTGGGATGCGCAAAAGGAGCTGCATTAGGAGGAATTTTTGATGCTTGATACGTATAGGCATAAAGTTGTATTAATAGGTGATGGGGCTGTCGGTTCATCATTTGCCTTTTCATTATTGCAGTCAACAAATGAAGTGGATGAATTGGTACTGGTAGATCGAACAAAGTCAAAAGCAGTTGGGGATGCGGCTGATCTTGCTGATATTACACCCCTGACAAACCCAGTAAAGATTTATGCGGGAACCTATGAAGATGCCGCTGATGCTGACGTAGTTGTTATCACGGCGGGGATTCCCCGTAAACCTGGCGAAACACGTTTAGACCTAGTTAATAAAAACACTACGGTTCTTAAGTCAATTATTGAACCAATTGTCAAAAGTGGATTCACTGGCGTTTTCGTTATCTCGAGCAATCCCGTTGATATCCTTACAACAATTGCGCAGCGAATCAGCGGTTTTCCTAAAGAACGGGTTATCGGGACCGGAACTTCTCTTGATTCAATGCGGCTTCGAGTTCTCTTAAGTAAGAAATTACACCTATCTGTCAATGTCATCGATGCCCTAATGCTTGGCGAACATGGTGATACTTCTTTTGCGGCATTTAATGAAATCACAATCGGCGGGAAAGCCCTCAATACAATTACTGCCCTTTCAAATACTGATAAAAGCGAAATTGAAAAAGCAGTTCACGAAGCTGGCAGTCAAATAATTGCCAATAAAGGGGCTACTTTCTACGGGATTGCTAAATGCCTCTCGTATATTACACGGGCAATCATCGAAAATCGGAACCTTGTCCTGCCAATTTCGGCTCCGCTTGATGGACAGTATGGAATTAATGATCTGTACTTAGGAACACCCGCCATCATTAATAGTCAAGGAATCGGCCAGGTCGTTGAATATCCATTAACATCAGATGAAGTTAAAAAGATGCAACAGTCTGCTGAAGCAATGCATCAAGTTTTAGCGAAGATTGAGAGCCAAAAAAGCTGAGGCTAGGAGAAACTTTTCTTCTAGCCTCAGTTTTTTTTATAAGAGCGGGTAACGAGAATCGAACTCGCAACGCAACCTTGGGAAGGTTGAGTTTTACCACTAAACTATACCCGCATTAACTAACTAAGTTCAACACTTAGTTAGTATATACCTCTTCTAATTATTTGTCATCTTTTTTTAAGATTTTTTTTGAAGATTTAGCATCTTCTGCTGTTTCTTCGTCATCCTTTTCTTCTTCACGAGGAACAGCCTTTACCATCTTAGCTTCTTTTTGGCGAATAACAACGCGGCCATTTAATTCGTTAACCCCGCTTTTATCAGACGGATCAAAATCTTGGATAGATACCATAATTGAATTAGTATAAACCTTTTCAACAACACCAGAAAATTCATGTTCGAGGGGACCGAATTTCTTTCCTTTTACAATATCGCCAATTTCAAAATCTGCCACTTGATTTCACCTCAAATATTATTTATTTTTACGCAAGCAATATACGTACCATACACCTTTTTTATTATATTTTCAAGTCAAAAGCATATAGTCAGTTTCTCTCATTAATGCTAAAATCAAAGCCGAAAGGAGTTTACCCATATGTTAAAAATAATAGTGGCGGTCTTAATCATTATTTTGATTCTCACCACTACCACTGGTCTGCATGCAAAAATTGAACGGAAAGTGACTAACTGGCTTGAACTAAGCCGTTTATTCTTCTTCCTTTTATTGACCGCTTCGATTGTCCATACCTTTCTTCATTTCAAGACTCAGCTTCTGAGCAACCTAGTATGGATCATCTTTTTAATTCTAATCTATATCTTAATGGAAACTGCTTTCCGCCTTAAACGGGAAACATTTGGCAATCCCTATCTAACAGCCTTACTTTTTATTGCCCTTATTATTGCCTTGGGGATTGGCTGTTGGTGGATCTAAACCAGTAACTAGTTTCAATGGTATCGATCATTTTCACTAACTGACTAGTTTCCTCAACATCATGAACTCGTAAAACACGACCGCCTCGCAAATACATTGCTGTCTCAGCAATCAATGTTACGCCGAGACGGTCTTCTTTTGCTAGATTAAATAATTTTTGACCAAAACCTTTTCGGGAGATCGCAACCATAATTGGGCGATGGAGGTAATTAAGCTGGTCAATGTTGCGCATCATCGCATAATCTTGGTAACCGTCAGCAACCTTTGCATAGCCAATTCCTTGGTCTAAAATCACTCGTTCAAGATCAATGCCAGCAGCCGCTATTGTCCCAAGATTGTGTTCAAAGAATTTCTGCATCGCTACGGTGAGGTTATCATAGTCATGGGTTCGGCTACTATGCATCGTTACCATTCCAACATTTGCCTTAGCCATCAAAATTAGTTTTTGTTTTGAATTAAATGCCTGCACATCATTGATAATATCTACCCCGGCCTCAATTGCCGCTGCCATTACCGGGAGTTTATACGTATCAACTGCGATCGCAATCTGGGGATAGTTTTCACGAAGAAGCTGAATAGCCGGCATAATTCGCGCAATTTCTTCTTCCGGATCAACCTCTTTAAAGCCACCCGGTTTCGTAGTTTGCCCACCGACTTCAATTACGTTTGCACCGGCTGCTACCATCTTAGCAATTTGATTGACGATAGCGGAGTGGGATTGAAATTTGCCCCCATCATAAAACGAGTCAGGAGTTACATTTAAAATCCCATAAATCACTGGTTGCTCTGTCAGGTCAAAGGTAAACCGACCTGCACGCCAAATAATTTGGTGACGACGGTAGACCTGCTCAAGAGAAGCAATTAATTCGTCGTCGTTATCCCACCACTCTTTCACCCGCGCTATTAGTTCTTTTAGGGAAAGGAGCGGAAAAGAAAATTCTACGCGCTTTTCAACATAAGCGACGGGGGTATCAAAATGACGGATAAATTGCTCCACCATTCCAGCCGTCTCCACATCTGGACACTCCCAAGTCAATAAAAGCTGCTGGTGGCGATTAACTTGGTCGGCTAAAATCGCGGACACTAACTTCGAATGGTCTTTAGTAACTAAATTTTCAGTAACTTTCATTTCATTCTCCTAATTGATCTAATAAATTTTTAACAGCCCGTGCACGATGTAAATAAGAAATACGGGTTGGCTGATCCATTTCGGCAAGTGTTTGCGATTCCCCGGCTGGGATAAAGATCCGATCAAAACCTGTCGCATTGGCTCCCCGTTCAGCATGAGCAATCGTCCCCTCTAATTGACCATGACCAATTTTAACCACTTGATTATTTACCGCCATGGCAATTGTTGTTTTCATTATAAATTGTCGGGATTTACCATCAACCAAATGGATCAAGTAATTATTCAAATCACCATTAGGAACTTCTTGCGCCAATTCTCGCGCTGTCTCCACCCCGTACCTTCCAGGAAAAGCCGGGAGTTCTAAGCCAGAATCATCAGCGATTATTTTTGCTGCTAGTAGCTTTTGACTGATAAAGAGAGCCTTTGCCTTTGCATTTTCTTCATAGCTCACTGTTGATTCAGGAGGAAAAGCTTGTTGCGGCAACTTTTTTCGATACCCCTCACCATGTTGGCGGTAAAAATTTAGAATGGTTTCAATTTCTTTAATTTTATGAATATTATGGGTTGCAATAATAAAATTATTTTTCATCTAAACTGGCCTCGATATCTTTAATCGTATAAAAAGAACCCGTTACAATAATTAAATCATTCGGCTCCGCAATCTTTTTTGCCACCACTAACCCTTTTCGGGGATTATCGGCAATAATCGCTTGAGGCAGAGCTGATTTCAACTCACTTACATCAAGGGCGCGAGTTGGATGGTCAGGAGTAGTAATTATTATCTTATCTGCCATTTGCTGATAAATTTTAACCATCTGACTAATATTTTTATCAGCAAGAAAACCAAGAACCATAATTACTTTATTACGGGGAAACTTAGAGATAGTTTCGGTAAGTTGTTTGGCTGCATCTGGATTATGAGCCCCGTCCAAAATAATAGAAGGATGATCAGCGATTTTCTGCATTCGACCAGCAATCTTCACTGTCGCAAGCGTTGATAGTAAAGGCTGCCAAGAAGTAACAAGTCTTCGTTGAAAAAGAAAATTAAATACACTGACAACGGTGCCCAAATTTTCACTTTGAAATGTCCCTAATAAATTAAAAGGAACTTTATAAATTTTATGATTAACTTTCAGGATTGCCTTTCCATCAACAATTGACTGGGCATCTGCTTGCGTTAATCCCACTCTTTGCTGATGAGCTTTTGCCTTAATAATTGTGAGAGTGTCTTTTTCTTGGTGCGGCGCTAAAAACACTTGCTTAGTCCCATTCTTGATAATCCCTGCTTTAGCTTGGGCAATTTGGGTAATCGTTGGGCCTAAGATCCGCGTATGGTCAAGGGCAACATGTGTTATCACACTAATAAAAGGCGCATTGATAATATTGGTTGCATCATCTTGACCGCCTAAACCGCATTCAATGACTGCCCAATCCACTTTTTGATCCGCAAAATATTGCAGCATTATTAAGGTCCACCACTCAAAAATGGTAATATCATCAGGCAAAAGATCAATTGGTAAGCGTTCGGTGATCTTTTGGTAAGTCATCGCAAAATCTTTTTTACTAATCAAATGGTCATTAACCTTAATTTGCTCCCGATCATCTACCAAAGCAGGACTGCTAAAATAACCGACCCGATATCCAGCATTTTGCAAACCCTGTTCTAACATTGTCCCAGTCGAGCCTTTTCCGTTTGTCCCCGCAATATGGATAATCTTAAATCGCTGGTCAGGATTTTTTAAACGAGTAAGAATTCGTCGTAAAAATTTTACCCGATCCTGTTGTCCTCCCAACATTTGGCGGTTAAAGCCCGCGTTAATTTGTTCATAGGTCTGCACGATAATTCCTCGTTTGATTTAGAAATTCTTGTTTCAAATCACTGTCAGTCTTAAATTGACCTGTAAACTTATCAGTATACGTGAATTGACCGGCCTTATTAACACCTCGCATTTCCATACAAAGGTGGCGGGCCGCAATGGTTACTGCAATCCCGGCTGGATCAAGGATTCGTTGCAACTCGGCTACTAAATCTGTTGTAACGCGTTCTTGCATCCCCGGTTTTTTCGTTACAAAATCTAACAACCGGGGGATCTTACTTAGGCCAATAACTTTCTTATCTTTAGGAACATAAGCCACATTCGCGTATCCGAAGAATGGCAGCAAATGGTGTTCACACATTGAATAAAAAGGAATGTGCTGCACTAATACCATTTCTGGCACATCATCAACATGAAAGACCTTATAGTTCGCCACTTCTTCTGGTTGATGGTTAAGAGAAGAAAAAACTTCTTGGTACATTTTGGCAACGCGCTGGGGTGTCTCTGCCAATCCTTCTCGTTCCGGATCTTCACCGATTGCAATTAATAAATCTTTAACAGCCTTTGCTATTTTTTGTTGGTCCATGAAAATACCTCTCGTCCATATATCTTTTTAAGCCAATTATGGTCTGGAGTCTTATTTAATAAATGATCCAATTGTTGATAATAAGGATCATTTTGATTAGTAATTTCGCGCATTGGTAATAAAACAAACTGTCGGTTAGCCATTTCTGGATGAGGGATCGTTAACGTTGGTGTTTTGATATGTTGATGACCAAAATCAATAATATCAAGGTCAATTGTCCGTGGTCCCCAATGAATAAGCCGGCGTCGATGTAACTCCTGTTCGATATTGTGAAGGTGGTCGAGGAGTTGCTGAGCCGTTAACCCAGTCGCAACCTTAACAGCAATATTGAAAAAAGAATCTTGTTTCACGCCTCCCACCGGTTCTGTTTCATACACTGAGGAGATTGCTGCAATATCAATCTTAGGTGGCACATTCAACAGCTGAATCGCTTTTTGAAGGTTCGCTAATCGGTCACCGATATTACTGCCAATACTTAGGTAGGCTTCAGTCATAATTACTTGCTCCCTGCTACTTCAATTTCAACATTATCGAAAATTCCGGCGATCGGCACACTATACTTTCGGATGCGAAGACGAATTCCATCAAGCATCGGGTATGTTTTGAAAAGCTCATGTAATAAGTTATTAGCAAGACTCTCAATCAAATTGTAGTTATGATGAGCAACAAACTCCGCGATTGTTTCATAAACATCAGCGTAACTGACAGTTTCCTCTAATTCATCGGTTTTAACCATCGTTTCAATTGGGTAGTCCATTTCACAGTCAATTTCAATTTTTTGACCAAGCTTTTTCTCTTCCGCAAACACACCATTGTAAGTATTAAATGCCATGTTGTTAATTCTAATCTTTCCGATAAGCTATTGCCCCTTCATTTTTTATTTTCTATCATAACGCATAAGTTAGTTGGTGAAAATATCTTAATAGATTAAGGGCACAATCTTTTCCTGGTACCATTGTTCCCCAGCTTTTGAGAAAGGATTAGTAAACGGCGCAGGTTTAATCAAGCGGTCATCGACGTTAAACAATTTTAACTGTCCCTTAACTTTTAATGGTTCAATCCAATAAGAACCACCTTCCTCAAAGGGTGCAATCACCCATGCATAATATTTTTGTTCACCGTCATATCGTTCCTCAATTCCAGTAATCTTAGCAACACATAACGCATGACTAGCTACCGCCCCATGTGTCTTCTTCGCACTATTGCAAATTAGGAGGTCACCACGATATTTAGTTGTCCATGTCCGGTATTCCTCTGTTTTTGTGCCATTTAAGATTTCCATTCCATATTCGGGATGAATTGATAAAACTTTCATTTTGGTCTTCCTTTGCAGTTTTATTTCAATATAAAGAAAAAAGCCCGACAAATCAATGTTTACCGAGCTATGATGATGCCTCAGGCAGGATTCGAACCTGTACATGGATAACCATACAACGACCTGAACGTTGCGCGTCTGCCAGTTCCGCCACTGAGGCACTAACTATTTTGTAACATTATTAAGTATACCGAACTCATCAAAAATTACAAGTATTTTTATTGGCAATCCTCAATTTGCCCTTATTTAACAAATTGAATCATTGTTCCATATGCGGTTAGGACCAAGAATTTGGGTGCAACCTGCATATTGGCAACATCCGTAGTAAAATGAACCCCAACAACACCATCTGCACCTTTTTCACTGGCCCGCCGCTTTAATTTTTCTTGAACATCACTAAATAATTGGTCCATGGACTCAAATGAATCAATTGCTTCGGTAGGCATCGCCAAATGACTGGTGGCATTAACAATCCCTAAAATGCGGTGGGCTTGAGGAAACCCCTCAGTTGATAAAAACATCTGTTATCCTCCCTAAATTCTTTACCACCCGAAATGTCAATTTAAGTTAGAAAGAAAATAGTTGCTCATCAGTGACGTAAGACATGAATACTTCATATGGAGTTCGATAGCCTAGTGATTTACGGGGCAGGTTATTTCGCTTACTCATCAGTTGGGTTACCAATTCATCAGGAAGATTGCGGAAATCTAGCTGTTTCGTTAAGCCATCCCGGTGTAAAAGACCGTTGTTGTTTTCGTTCAGCCCTCGTTGATTGGGAGCACCAACCTCGGCAAAGTAAGTGTGAAGGTCAAATTGATTGGCAATCTCGCGCCAGCCGGCGAATTCTTTTCCGTTGTCAAAGGTAATCGATTTGAAGAAGTGCCGCGGGAATTTCCGAAGCCACTGACTTAAGTGTTGGTTAATCGCATTAGCCGTCTTTTCGTGCACATTGAGTACAATTTCGACCTTCGATTGGCGTTCGGTCAGGGTCATTACCGCCCCTTGGTGCTTTTTGCCTTGGACGGTATCAGCTTCAAGGGGCCCAAATTCAGTGGCATAGTGCGGAAAGTCCTTGGCACGCTCGTGAATACTTCGCCCCAATTGGCCAGCCTTCCCGCGGCGCTCGACATAGCCATTCGGGTGCCGCTTACCTCGCATCGGCAAGGAACGGACATCGAAGCCGAACTGGCCACGTTCAAACATCCGGTAAAGAGTTCGCCGGTTACAACTAATTGGGCGCTCAGCGCGCCCAATAATGGTATCAGGCGTCCACCCCTGGGCAATTTTGTCGTTGATATAAGTGAGTTCAGCCAGTGACAACTGAGTACGTTTTCGGCCACAACGTTGCTTATTGCGCATATAGTGATCTTGATAATCAGCAATTGAAGCACCGGTTTCCAGGTAACGATAAACGCGATAAACGGTTTCGGCGCAACGTTTGATCATTTGGGCCACTCGGTACGCTTTAAGCTTTTGCACGAAAGAATGGGCGATGATTGTCAGCTCGTTTGTGGTAAGATGGGTGTAAGTCATTTGTGGTTTCCTTTCTTTTGTTTAGGGGTATTCAAAAGTCTACCACAAATGGCTTTTCTATTTTTCTAACTTAATTTTACAAACGGCGCCATTTAAAAATAACAAAGAGGCCGGAACATTTCCAGCCTCTTTTGTTTATTGCGGAAAGAATTTGCTACTTTGCTAGGGAACTAATTATTAATTCATTTTGATTCTAACTTCCGCAAAGTCGCATTTGTATCATCAACCTAGTGCACCCTGGTGACCTTATTACATAAATATTCAGTCTAAGATTTCATGTCACACTTACGTTGCTTCTAGCCTACTAATAATTTCTTCGGTGCTAGATTGATATAGGGGATCTTACCACTCTAATCTTTCCACACTTATAATGTACCACCACTTGTAAGCGATTTCAACATTTAACTTTAGATAACTTGAACTAATAGAACATACATCGCAATCGCATTATTAATCATATGAATCGCAATTGAATTTCGAATGTCGTCCGTTCGTAAATAAACATATGCCAAGACCATCCCCATATAAGCATACATCAAAAAGCTAATGGGGTTAGTACTCATATGACCTGTAGAAAAGATTACCCCCGAGAGGATAACTTTCGGCCAGATGTTGCCACGCTTAAAGAACATATTTGTCAATGTACCACGAAAAATAAATTCTTCAGCAATTGGACTTAGAACAACTGCCGAGAAACAAAATACGATCGTGATCACTTCATTATGGCCAAGCATACTTCCTAGTGCCGCGTTATTTGCTGTCTCAGTTTGATGATAGATAAGTTTGTTAAGGTAGCTAAGGACATCCATTCCCAAAACAATTGCTAGGTAACCACCGATAATCCAACCAACCCTTATTCCCGCCGGCTGTCCTAATTGGTTATAAGCTTCATATGTCAGGTGTGCCCACCAAATAATCGCTAGCATTAAACAGATGAATAAGGCCATGAAACCATCCACGATAAGCTGGTTGGTCTTTGAATAACGTAGAGCGAAATTAACTGCAAACGGGGGAATCTCAATTGCAATTAGCATCAGTGCAATTAACAACACCCTCGATAGCCACTGTTTAATTACTTTTATCATTATTTTTTTCTTCCTTTGCTCGTTCCTCACGCATTCGTTGGATACTCCACCGGGTAGAAATTTTTGTCACGATGATGTTTGCAACCACAAAACCAATTACCCAAAGAAGGTACATCACCCACCCAGAGATATAGTGTTCGGCAGTTAGCCATACGAGGATTGCAAAGATGATAAATGGCGGAATAACCACCTTAAGAATAAATTCTGCTTTCACAAAGAAAACCTCCATTATTATTTGTTCAACAGTTTACTAAATTGGTACGTTAAGCGCAAGGTTACTGAAAAAGATAGAAAGGCTGAGAAAAGTTTTCGCTTTCCTCAGCCTCCCCATTGTTAATTTGTATTTAAGTAAATCTAGTTATTCTTTGATACAGCAACTACTTCGTCATAAGTAGGAATTGATGGTAATGCACCAAGCTTTTGAACAGCTAATGAACTTGCACGTTGAGCGTAGACAATTGCCTTTTCAATGTTACTCATATCAGGCTTTAATTGGGATGAAAGCGCACCGATGAAGGTATCACCAGCGGCAGTGGTATCAACAGCATTAACCTTAAAAGCAGGAATAAAGTTGTAGCCATCTTGAGTACAGTAGAAGGCACCCTTTGCACCAACAGTAATAATTAAGTTTCGGACACCCATTTGAGCAAACTTTGCAGCTGACATAAGCATTGAAGTTTCGTCTGTAACAATAATTCCTGTTAAAGCAGCACTCTCTGTTTCATTTGGAATGATTAAGTCTGTTAACTTCAATAAATCAGGGTTAATTTCATGAGCAGGAGCAGGATTTAAGATTGTCTTTACACCATTTTCCTTTGCAATTTGGAATGCCCGTAGAGTAGCTTCTTGTGGAGTTTCAAATTGAGCAATCACGAAATCAGCAGCGGCAATTTGATCACGAGCATCTTCTACTTCTTTCACGCTTAATTGTTGGTTAGCTCCTCCGTACACTAAGATACTGTTTTGACCACTTTCATCAAGCAAGATGGCTGCAGATCCAGTACCTGCTTGATCGTCAACGTGGATCCCTGTTGTGTCGACGTTGTTGTTCTTGAGGTCATTGATCATCATCTTACCACCAGCGTCATCACCAACTTGACCAACAAAAGCTGTTTCAGTGCCTGAACGAGCAGCAGCAACGGCTTGGTTTGCTCCCTTTCCCCCAGCAGCATTAGTCTTGCTTAAAGCGGCAATTGTTTCCCCAGGTAATGGCATCCGCTTAACTTTCATTGTTGTATCAACATTTAAACTGCCTACAATTGTTACATGATTTGTCATTTGTTTATTTCCTCCTTAAACAATTGGCATCTAATTGATAATATCATCATACCATATTATTTTGGACGATAGGAACTTGTACTATCTCGTTTAATTAATTTTACTGGAAAGTTTTGCACACGGGCCTCCGCACTATTATGACTAATCTGTTCAATAAGCATTTTAGTAGCTCCAGCACCAAGATCAAAAATCGGCTGTTGTACCGTAGTTAATCGGGGATAAACATAATCATCCCAGTAGATGTTATCATAACCGATCACAGAAATATCTTCAGGAATTTTAACGTCTAATTCATGTAACCCCCGCAACAATCCAATTGCCATTTCATCATTTGCCGCAAAAACAGCAGAGGCGCCAGTTGCTAAAACATCTTTTGCCGCTTTATATCCACCATCCTTTGTCAAGGGTGCCTGAATAACATCGTGAATAGGATCTAAGCTCAGATTATTTTCGTTAATAATATTTTTGAACCCATTCATTCGGTGATTCAAGTTTTCAGTAGGATTGTCAGAGGTAAGAACAGCAATATGTTTGTGCCCAAGCTCAATAAGGTGTTTAGCTGCAATTTGACCACCAAGGTAATCATTCGTTTGAACTCGATCACCCTGTTGCGTATGATTCTGATCAAACAAAATATATGGAATCTCATTAAAGGATATAACCTCTTTAATTGTCTCGGTAGTCATCGTTGCACTAGCAATCACCAATCCACTAATAGAACGTTCGATCATCTGGGAAAGATAATACTTTTCCAGCTTTGGGTCACGGTTGGCACTAAAGACGAGCGGAATAAATTCTGCTTCACGAGCAACACTCTGTACTCCTTCAACAAAAGTCCCAAAAAATGGGTTAGCAATATTGGGAACTAGTATCCCAATTGTCTTGGCACTCTTTAAGATTAAATTTCGGGCATTGAAGTCAGGAACGTACTTATATTTGTCCCGTAATGCTAAAACTCGTTCCTGGGTTGCTTTACTGAACCGATCACCCTTATTATTCAAAATTTGCGAAACAGTGGTTACAGAAACGCCTGCTTCTTTCGCTAAATCACGAATTGTTATTTTCTTTTTCATGGCTGTTCAACCTCTTTAGTAAACAGTTTTATCTAGTTAATAATATTTAATTAATTTAAACTATCTCAACGCATATTGCAATCACATTTCATTAAAAATATCATTAAAAATCTGTTTCCCGGTTGCCATTTGAGTCCCACGAACGCGGAGATAATCAATCTTAGCTCGCAAAATATCATATTCCCATAATGAAGATAGGTCACGATCATTATAGTAATGAATTGTTACTTTAATGGGCGTGAGATCAGTAATTATTCCTGTAAAATCATCACTCCCCTTATACTTTTCAGTGCCAATCACAACTGGAAGGCGGTTTTCATAAGAATCATTGAGGAGGTTTGATAATAGGTTTCCCTGGGTAATTTCTGGATGGTTATCAATAAACTTTTGCACTTGCCAAATATCAAAATAGTTGTGGTCATGGGCAACTTTAGTCTTTTCAGAAACCGTCATTAAGTAATCACTGTGACGTTCCGTATAAAGAATGCTCTTAATCCGAATAGCAATTAGTCCGTTGATTTTGCCGTCCCAGTCAATACTGATCATTAAGCAAAATACCGGATCAAGAGCAACCACAAATCCGACATTAAAATAATCATCATTTGGCAAGTTATGAACCTCAATCAACGTTCCCTGTTGCTTAGCCATTGTTAATTGAATGCGATTCTCACGTTCACTTTCTTTTCTCATCTTTACCTCCTTACTATTAATTTTTCACATGATTAGATTTTTAAAATTTAATCACATCTCTATTCTTATTATAATCGCTAACAATGTAGATGTGATAACTTTTACCACGATAAGTTAAATCTAGGAACCACCAAATATTGTAAAATTAGGTGTGTCATTCCACAATATTTTGTAGTAAGATATTTTTTGTGACAAAAAAGTAAAGAGGGGCCATTATGGTGATTATTACAGCAGGGATGATTGGTGTCGGTAAAACAACTTTAACTGGGAAGATTGCCGAACACTTACATACAAAAGCATTTTTTGAACCAGTCGGAGAAAATCCAGTTTTACCACTGTATTATAAAAATCCAAAACAGTACGGCTTTTTACTCCAAATTTATTTTTTAAACAAGCGTTTCTCAATGATTAAACAAGCACTTACTGATGATAACAATGTGCTTGACCGTTCTATTTACGAAGATGCCTTGTTTACGCGAGAAAATAACGCCGAGGGAAACATCACTGATACTGAATTAGAAGTATACTTAAAGCTTCTTGACAACATGATGAGTGACCTCCAACAGTTACCTAAGCGCGCACCAGATTTAATGGTTTATTCTGAAACTGATTTTGAAACCATCTTATACCGAATTAAAAAGCGCGGACGGGATTACGAGCAAATTGATACTAATCCAGAGTTAAAGGATTACTATTACAAGATGTGGAGTGCCTACAAGCAATGGTACAAGGATTACGATGCTAGTCCAAAAATGAAAATTGATTTAGAGCGTTATGACCTTGAAGATCCTAAGAATGTTGATGCAGTCTTAGCAATGATTGATGAGCGCTTGAAGTCATTAAGATAAATAATGGATAAAAAGAAGTTGGATTTTCTAACTTCTTTTTATTTTTTAAAACGTTTTTCCTTACGTCAATTATTTCTAACAACACTTGCTATTTTTTTGCTAGGGACAATTGTGGATGCCATCGCCCCTAATTTCACCATCTTACTTTTAGGGCGATTAATCCAAGCAATCGCTGTCGGAATCATCATGCCACTGTTTCAAAATCTAATGGTTCTCTTATTTCCACCCAACAAGCGTAGTTTTGCAATGGGAATGTCGTCTGTTGTTATTATTCTTGATCTAGCAATTGGTCCTACTTTATCTGGTTGGATTGTTGAGCACTACAATTGGCGAATGCTTTTTCAATTCCTAATCCCGCTTACTATCATTATTCTAATATTCTCAATAATTTACACGAAGAATGTTACTGAACAATCTGCTGTAGATTTAGATTGGTGGTCAGTTGGAGAATCTAGTATTGGACTAGGACTATTACTATATGGATTTTCACGAATTGGAACGGTAGCAAATATTGACTTAATTTCAGCTATTGGTTTATTAGTTGGAATTATATTTCTTATTATTTTCGTCAAACGCCAGCTCAGATTAAAAAGTCCCCTTCTTGAAATGCGGGTATTCAAATCTCCTTCATTTACTAAAACTACAATACTTTCTGCGATTACAAGTATTGTAATGCTGGGTGCAGAATTAATCATTCCCCCTTACATCCAAAATGTTCGTGGAGAGTCCGCACTAATATCAGGACTTTTACTATTACCCGGAGCATTAATAATGATAATTGTTTCACCAATTTCTGGAACCCTTTATGACCCTTATGGAATTAGGAAATTATCAATAACCGGATTCACAATCTTAACATTAGCCTCAATTCCAATGATCTGGTTTGACCAATCAACTTCATTATGGTGGATCACTTTTCTTTATACAGTTAGAATGATCGGAATTGGTCTTGTAATAATGCAGTTAAATACAGCTGGTGTCAACGCTCTCCCTGAACGTTATACCTTGCACGGTAATACAGTAGCAGCAACAATTCGCCAAATTGTTAGTTCACTGGGAACATCTCTTTTAGTAACTATTGCTGCTCTTTTTTCAACTACTGCACAAAATAAGGAAATTAGTAAAATCTCAGCATTACAAATTGGCTATAGCTGGTCTTTTATCACTATTGCCGTGGTATCATTTATTTGTCTATTGGCAACATTTACTCTTAAAAATAAAACATCTGCAGAAATAAAATAAGGAGATAGCAATGAACAATCAAATTCATCTAAGCGCCTTAATTAAACAACTTAATACATCCATAGAAAAACAACTTGATAAGCAACTAGAAAGCCACAAAACAGGATTTACTAGTGCTCAAGTGCAAGTAATTGCTTATCTTTTCGAACATCAAGATAAGGTCATCTATCAAAAAGATCTTGAACACGTAATGAATCTTAGTCGACCAACAATTAATGGGATTGTTAAGCGCCTAATAGCTAAGGGAGCGGTAAAGCTGATCCCTAATCCGAATGATCGCCGGTCCAAACAATTGATTTTAAGCGATACTACTAAAGAAGAAGCACAAAAGCATCAAAAAGAATTTGAAAATGATATTAGAACAATAGAAAAAAACTTACCGCTGGTTTATCAACCAACGAGGTTAAAAAATTCAAACATTATTTAAACCATTGCTTAAATAACATTAAATAGTTAGCCCATTTTTAAAGCATGCTTGTCGAATCACACCGCTATTCACAATCATGCTCTTTCCTTTTCTTCAATAAACGACGAAACATTTCAATCATTCCTGCCGTCCCTACCCCACCAAGCAAAGGAACATATTGAGGGATATTAACATCGTTCTTTCTCGCTTGAACGGGATGTTTGGCAACAATTGGCATCGCCTCACTCTCCTCTTTCCTGTCAGTCATTGGAATAGGATTAGCCCGTTCATTGCTGGTGTTAACTTGATCATCATATTTAGTAAGTTGGTAAGTATCAATCAGCTGGTTTAGCTTCCGATCATACTCAGGATCTGTTGCATATCGTCCGTGAAGTGCCCGTGTAGCTTCACGATAATTTTTGGTATTTTGACGGTGAACTCCTTGATAAAGTGGGTCTTCTAATGTTTGCGCATAATCCCTTAACGCTTCGTATTCACTTGCATACTGTCGAAAATTACTAATAACCTGAAACTTATGGCCCTGCTTATCATATTCAGTCGTGGGTTGAGCAACTGTTTGCCGGGCAAAATACCCCTTAACCCCAAAAAGATTATTATTAGGCGCCTTGCCCAACGTACTGCATCCCCAGTCGCTCTCTAAGGCCGCTTGCGCAATAATGATTGAGGGATACAAATCATATTCCCGACCAATTTGTTGAGCAGCTGGAGCTATTCGATTAATAAACTTTGCTTGAACCGCAGATGGTTGTTGAGGTTGATAAACCTGCTCATCTTCTTTATCTTCTTGCAACTGTCTTTGTTCAGCAGAATTTTCAGTTGAAGATTGAATTGTTTCATGTTCAGGCTCTTCCTCGGCACCTGTCAAAGCATTATTTTCCTTCGCTTGAGCAGCATTTTCATATTCTGTTAAATAAGCATCAATATATTCTTCATCATGATTAACTAAGGCGTCTTCATCAATTGGCTTTGCACGCTTCACGTCTTCATTTGCATCAAATTGTGCTTGTTGGATAGCGTCCGCTTTAATCGGTTGCCCGCTAAGGCTTGTTAAAACAATTAATGCACTAGTAATAACACGGCGGTTTAACACAATAAAACACTCCTTCATAATGTCCTATAGTATATATACGCGAAAATTATGAATTTGCATTTTTAAAACTAAAAAAGACTAGAAGAAAATTCCCCTAGTCTTGATGCTTTACATTTCAGGATATGTCGTTTCCTTGATATCCAATTTTTGATTCTTTAAGTTTGTCTTAACAACGGTAACGTCACATGGTGCTTCACGAATAGTATAAGCAGCAGTTGAACCGACAAGTAGCCGTCCGACAACATTTAATCCGGTTGCGCCAATAATGATTAAATCAATATCATTTTCTTTAGGATAACGTTCCGCAAGTTCAACCTTAGCGTTACCAACCTTTACATCAGTTTTAACATCTTTTATTCCAGCAGCTTCTGCTTTTTTCTTGTAGTCAGCTAACTTCTTTTGCATCGTTTCGATTGCTGAATCATAAATACTATGACTAACAAAGCCGTACCCACCAGGACCAGTACTTGGATAACGTTCACCATTGATAATACTTAGTAACTACAACTTGGCATCATTGGTCTTAGCAGTGTCAACCGCTTTTTCAAAAGCCATATCAGCTTGCTTGGAACCATCGACACCAACAAGAATATTTTGATAACTCATTCTTGACACCTCCATCTTCTGCCTTTATTTTAGCACAAAATTAATCAGTAACGAGATTATTAATTGCTTCCATGTAAATTGCCATCGATGTAATTAAATCATTCACAGGTTGATATTCATTAGCCTGATGCATTGTATTTGGCGTATGTGGCATTAAAGCACCAAATGCAACGCCCCGCTTCATCAAACGACCATAAGTTCCTCCACCAACAACTTCTGGTTTTGCGTCTGTATCTCCAGTTTGATCAATATAAGCTTGCATTAATGTCTTAACAATTGGATCATCTGGATCAACATAATGTGGAGCTTGAGATGGGCCTTGCGTAACTTTAATTTGTAATTTATCGGCAATCGCCTTTACAGTATCCTCTAACTTATCTGGTGTCATGCCTTTAGGGAAGCGGAAGTTCATATCAATGTGACCACCCTTGTCCGCATTGAAGTTTAAGATTCCGGCATTCATAGTTAATTCACCCATTACTGGATCAGTGTAAGCACCATTAAAACCATCCATTCGCGTATCTAAATGAAGATAGTCAGCTAAGAATTCAATGAAACTCTTTGCGCCCCCACCAAAGTCATATCGATTTAAGAACTTTGCCAGGTATGTTGCTGCATTGATTCCCTTTTCTGGTTCCATTCCATGGGTAGCTTTTCCGATGACAGTAATCTTAAGACCTTTATCTGTTGATTCAATATTACCTTCAACCGGATTTTCTTCAATAAAGTGACCAAAATCATTCGTAACTTCTTGAGGATTATCTGTCCGAATAAGGGCAACTGCTTCCCGCGGTACCATGTTGAAACGCAAACCAGATTCAAAACTAACTAGTTGTGTTGAGGCATCCCAATTGCCAGCAGGGACATCAAGTAAGAGTGATACTTGACCCTTTTCACCATTAATTACTGGAAATTCCGCATCTGGTGAAAAACCAAGTGTGGGGGCTGGTTCGACTTCAAAGTAACGGTGCATTCCAGTCCAGTTACTTTCTTCATCAGTTCCAACGATAAAACGAACTTTCTTGTTAAACTTTACGCCTTGATCTTTCAAATACTTCAAGGCATAGTAAGCAGCCATTCCAGGTCCCTTATCATCAGAAGCACCACGACCATATAAGTTGCCATCCTTGATAACTGGGTCAAATGGATCCGTATCCCAACCCTTACCAGCAGGCATTACATCAAGATGGGCTAAAATGGCAAGTGTCTCATCACCTTCACCCCATTCAGCATATCCAACAAGGTTATCGATGTTCTTTACTTTAAAACCGTCTTGTTCTGCCATCTCTAAAAATGCTTTTAGCGCTTGAGCAGGACGAGGACCAAGCGGGTATTCATCTGTTGCCGCTGAATCATCACGGACACTGGGGATCTTCATTAATGCTACGAGATCATTTAAATAGTTTTCTTTTTGTGCCTCTGCGGCTTTCATCCAATCAGTCAAGATTAATCCCTCCAAAATATTCTACTTTGACTAATTTTAATGATACCATTAAATTGTCTATTAAATAAAATAATAAGGAGTCTTAACTGTGAAAAAACTTACTGACCAAATCTTAAAGGATGTTATTACTCCCCGTCCTGAAAACAGTTTTAAAGGAACTTTCGGTAAAGTAACCCTTATCGGCGGCAATCGTAATTTTGGTGGCGCAATTATCATGGCATCAACCGCAGCTGTTTGTGCTGGAGCTGGGCTTGTAACAACTGCAACTGATGAAATCAACGCTAGTGCCCTCCATGCGCAGTTACCAGAAGCGATGTTCGCTGATTTTACTGATGATGCCCTAGTTGCTGACCTTACTAAAGCTGCTACCAGTGTGGTCGTTGGGCCGGGTCTTGGAAATGATGAAACAAGTTTACGAATTTTGAAGAATGTTTTTGCTCATACAACCGAGAAACAAAATGTGATCATTGACGGGTCGGCAATTACTCTTATGGCAATGGAAAAGCTTGAACAGCCACAAGGAAATATCATTTACACTCCACATGAAATGGAATGGCAACGACTCTCTGGAATTAAAATTGGCGATCAAACTGAAGATAAGAACAAGGAAGTCCAAGAAAAACTTAGTGCTACCGTTGTCTTAAAGAAGCACCACACAGAAATTTATACTGATGACCAAGTATATCAATTGCCAATCGGTACCCCCGCCCAAGCAGTTGGTGGAATGGGTGATACTCTTGCTGGAATGGTTGGAGGTTTCACTGCTGAGTTTAACGAGAAGGCAGATAAAGCCGTCCTCGCTGCCGTTTATGCGCACAGTGCGATTGCGGAAAAGATCGCCGAAAGCCAGTATATCGTTCTCCCTCACCAAATTAGTCGTGCTCTCCCAGTCTTCATGAAAAAGATGGAGGGGATGAATGAAGACCACCATATTGGATTTTTGAATTAAGAATTTAAGGATATTAAAAAGGTTCAGAGCAAAATCCTCACTCTGAACCTTTTTTTGTACATTGTTATTTAATGTGTAAAATCGTTCGTAATCTTGCTACTCGTGGTCCCAATAATTGGTCGGCTAATCGTGACTTTAAGCAGAGATAGAGATAAATTCCTGCTCCGACTATTACTCCCGGAATCAAGGAGAAGAAAGCAGTGTAGCGCCCATATGGACTAACAAAAAGGCCAATGATTAACATTACAATCTTTGTCCCAGCAAACATCACTAAGGAGTAAGCTAAAATCTGGTTAGTTGGCAGGGCCATCTTATCAAAACGTAGGTGGAATTCCATATTAAAGGAATGCAAGATTAAATAGTTAATTACAAACATTGAAATCCCGGTTGAAACCAGTGGTCCTAATCCTTCAAAGATCCAAATACATGGGAACTGGAGGATAAATTTAATTACGATTCCGATTGCTAAAAACATCATCATCTTCTTATTCTCAGAAATCCCCTGCATCATTGCTGCGGCTACAGTATACAAGCCTAACATAATCGAAATGTAAGCCGCAAATTGCAGTACTACAACCCCTGCCGCATCATAACGATAAAAGACGGTGTAGATTTGCTGAGCAACCGCGGATAATCCAAGAGCTGCCGGAATCATCACGAAATAGAATAACAAGAGAACATTTTGAATCTGTTTTCGCATATCCTCTTGATCGTTCTGAGCCCGGGCTGTCGCAAGCAAAGGAATAACTGTTGCGGCTAATGCAGAAGCCAATGAAATAACAATCATGTAAAGCTTATTAGCATTAAACGCAAACAATGCATAAGTAACATCCATCTGATACTTAGTAAAGTGACCGACTAATGGCATCATCCGCTTAAAAGTATATTGATCAATTAATTGGAAAATCGTTACCCCTGATTCAATAATGATGAACGGAATTGACTGATAAATAATCTTAAAAATTAATGTTTGGGTTGAAACTTCAGTATTTACTTCACCTTGTGCCACTAAGTCATTCATTTCGCGTCGGTGACGCATCCAGGCAATCCCTAAGACGATCACTGCACCAATTGCTCCGATAAAGGCCGCAAATGTTGATTGGGAAACGGCACTAACCCAATTGCCATTTTGAATCTTCATAATGAAATAAGTGGCCGCCAGCATATAAATAACCCGGAAAAGCTGTTCAACAAATTGTGAAATTGCTGATGGTGCCATCCAGTTATACCCTTGTAAAAATCCTCGGGTAATCGACATCCCTGGAATAATCAAAATAGCCCAAGCTAATGAGCGAATAACCGGAATCATATTTGGATCTCCATTATCCATTAAACGAGCCCCAAACATCATCACCGTTGTACAAATTACACCCATTGCCATTGCAACGTACATTCCAGAATGATACAGTCGGCGACTAACCCCATACTGATTTATTCCGTTATAATGCGCGACCATTTTAGAAATTGCAGAAGGAATTCCCGCCGTTGCAATCACTAAAAACATATTATAAATATTGTACCCCTGAGCATATAAGGCATTCGCTTCGTTACTGTAAGCTCCTAACCATGTAACCCACGGAATAATGTACAGCGCCCCTAAGATCCGCGAAGTAATACTACCAGCTGTCATCCAAGCTGAACCTGTAATCATTTTTGTTCGCGAATCTTTTTTTACTGCGGTGCTGCTCAAATCATTTACTTTATTTTCTTCCATGATTTGTTGCAATCCTACCTTTTTTATTTTAATCGAGTTTACACAATCCTAATCATTTTATCGTGAATAAAAAGCTGGTGCAATTCGATTTATCGTTTTTAATATTTCTTTAACCTAGTATTGTTCCAAATCGACAGTTACCATTTTAATGATTTGATCTGGATGTTGTTGCTTTAACACCTCTAATGAGCTTACAGAAGGGGCTTCCTCAAAGTGGCCGAGTTTATCATTAAGGGTAATTGCTAGACCCAATTTAGCAAAATCCATCGCCTCATCCATTGTTTTCCCCTGGGTAAATGCTTCCGGCAAATCTGGAAAATCAACTTGAATTTCATTATCTTTCGGGGTAAAAATTGCTGGATAACTCACTATTTCCATAATTTATATCTCCTCAAATAAAAAGAAGCAGGAAAACATAGATTCCCTGCCCTTTATTAATTTACTATTTTGCAACAATGTTAACGATCTTGTTAGGGACAACAATGACTTTCTTAATATCCTTGCCGTCAGTAAACTTCTTAACATGTTCGTTTGCTAAAGCAAGTTGTTGTGCTTCATCGCGGTCAGTATCCTTGGCCATCTTAATCTTAGCCCGTACCTTACCGTTAACCTGGACGATCATTTCAACTTCATCTTCAACTAAAGCTTTTGGATCGTAAGTTGGCCATGGTTGGTAAGTAATTGTATCACTCTCACCGAATTGACTCCAGAGTTCTTCAGCCATGTGAGGCATGATTGGTGCAATCATCTTTACAAAGCCTTTCATGTATTCAACTGGTAAATCATCAACCTTGTAAGCTTCGTTTACAAAGACCATCAATTGAGAAATAGCCGTGTTGAAGTGCATCCGTTCGTAGTCTTCGGTAACTTTCTTAACAGTTTGATTGTAAACCTTGGTAAGCTTACCATCATTGAAAGTGGATACCCGGTCACGGAGGTGGTTATTATCATCCATCAACAACCGCCATACACGTTGAACCCACTTATTAGCACCATGAAGTCCCTTTTCATCCCAAGGTACAGATTCTTCAAGTGGTCCCATGAACATTTCGTAAAGACGTAAAGTATCAGCCCCATATTGGTCAACAATGTCATCAGGGTTAACAACATTACCTTTGGACTTCGACATCTTTTCATGGTTTGAACCAAGAATCATCCCCTGGTTAACAAGCTTCATGAATGGTTCTTTAGTTGGTACGAGACCGAGGTCATAAAGAACCTTATGCCAGAATCGAGCATAGAGCAAGTGAAGAACAGCGTGTTCAGCTCCACCAACATAGAGATCAACTGGTGACCAGTAATTAAGAGCTTCTTTTGAGGCAAATTCCTTGTCATTATGAGGATCAGTGTACCGGAGCCAGTACCATGATGAACCGGCCCATTGTGGCATGGTGTTAGTCTCACGAAGACCATGACGACCATTTTCGTCATAAACGTTAACCCAATCTTCAACATTTGCTAATGGACTTTCACCAGTTCCTGATGGTTCGATGTTATCAGTCTTTGGTAATTCAAGTGGAAGTTCATCTTCTGGAACTAATGAGGTTGTCCCATCATCCCAGTGGATAACTGGAATTGGTTCACCCCAGTAACGTTGCCGACTGAAGATCCAATCACGAAGACGGTAGTTAACTTTCTTATGACCAGCATCGTGTTCTTCAAGCCAATCGATCATCTTTTGCTTTGCATCAGCAATGTTCAAGCCATCAAGGAAACCAGAATTAATGTGCTTACCGTCACCATCAAAAGCACCTTCTGACACATCTGTTCCTTCAATAACAGGCTTAATTGGCAAGTCAAACTTAGTAGCAAAGTCATAATCACGTTGATCTCCGGAAGGAACAGCCATTACTGCCCCAGTTCCATATGAAGCAAGCACGTAATCACTAATCCAAATTGGTAGTTTTTCACCGTTAACTGGATTAATAACGTAAGAACCAGTAAATACACCAGTCTTGTCCTTGTTTAAGTCAGTCCGTTCAAGATCAGACCGCCGTGATGCTTCTTCCTTGTACTTTTCAACTTCCGCCTTGTGTTCTGGTGTTGTCAATTGGTCAACTAATTCTTGTTCGGGAGCAAGAACAACATAAGAAGCACCAAAAAGCGTATCTGCCCGCGTCGTAAATACTTCAATCTTAGTATCTTCATTCCCCACAACTGGGAAAAATACTGAAGCACCTTCTGAACGACCAATCCAGTTACGTTGCATTTCTTTAACGCTTTCTGGCCAGTCAACAAGATCAAGATCGTCAATCAAACGGTCCGCATAAGCAGTAATTTTCAAAACCCATTGACGCATTGGCTTACGGTAAACGGGATAGCCACCACGTTTAGTCTTGCCATCTTCAACCTCTTCGTTGGCAACAACTGTTCCACCCATAAAATCAGGGGCCCAGTTAACCATAATTTCACTTTCGTAAGCAAGCCCCTTCTTGTAGAGCTGTTCAAAAATCCATTGAGTCCACTTGTAGAACTTAGGATCAGTCGTATTTACTTCACGGTCCCAGTCATATGAGAACCCGAGTGATTGGATTTGGTCACGGAAATGATCAATATTTTTGTTCGTAAAGTCCTTAGGGTTATGACCAGTCTTTAACGCATATTGTTCAGCTGGCAAACCGAATGCATCCCACCCCATTGGATGTAAAACATTAAAGCCTTGCATCCGCTTCATCCGTGACATTACATCCGTAGCGGTATAACCTTCTGGGTGACCAACGTGGAGTCCTTGACCAGATGGATACGGGAACATGTCTAATGCATAATACTTCTTTTGGTCCTTATTAAGGTCTGCTTTAAAAGTTTCATTCTTCTTCCAAAACTTTTGCCACTTTTTTTCAATCGTCTTATGATCGTAAGCCATATTTTCTACTCCTTGTTCTGATTTTAATAATCGTAATAAAAAAGTCCCGTAGAAATTAATCTACGAGACGAAATAACTCCGCGGTACCACCCGTTTTCCATGGAATCCATGGCGCTTAGAACCTTAACGCGGTAAACGTCATTACCTACTAAAATTCAGTAATAATCACATCTAGATGAGTTCGTAAATGACCAGTCTCCTGTTCACACCACCACAGGATCTCTGCTGACCTCGTCAAAAACTACTATTTCTATTACGATCAAATATTTAACGCCTATTATAACAATCACCGTTAATGATTGCAAGCGTGTAACTAAATTATTAGCCTAAAATTTCTTTTAATTCGTCAACTTTATCAAGGTGTTCCCATGGTAAGTCCACATCAGTTCGACCAAAGTGACCATAAGCAGCAGTTTGCTTGTAAATTGGCCGCTTCAAGTCGAGCATTTCAATAATTCCAGCTGGACGTAAATCAAATACTTTTCGAACAGCGGCAATTAATTCTTCTTCTGAACGGGTACCGGTACCATAAGTATTAATCATGATCGATACTGGTTCTGCTACACCAATGGCATAAGCAACTTGAATTTCTGCCTTCTTAGCATAGCCCGCTGCAACAATGTTTTTAGCAATGTAACGAGCAGCATAACTAGCAGAACGGTCAACCTTAGTAGCATCCTTTCCAGAAAAGGCTCCACCACCATGATGGGCAGCCCCACCATAAGTATCAACAATAATCTTCCGTCCTGTTAAACCGGCATCCCCTTGAGGCCCACCGATTACAAAGCGACCTGTTGGATTAATGAAGTACTTAGTTTGGTCATCAAGGTACTCAGCTGGAATGACTGCTTCAATTACTTGTTCTTTAATATCCTTTTTAATTTGATCAAGTGAAACCTCTGGATCATGCTGGGTACTTAAAACAACGGTATCAACACGTAATGGCTTGTCATTCTCATCGTATTCTACAGTTACTTCGGCCTTTGCATCTGGACGAAGGTAAGAGATAACGCCATCCTTACGTAGTTGAGCAATCTTACGCATTAATTTATGGCTTAAAACCAATGTTAATGGCATATATTCAGGTGTTTCGTCAGTAGCGTAACCAAACATCAATCCTTGGTCACCGGCACCAATCTTATCAAGCGGATCAGCTTCACCTTCACGCGTTTCTAAGGAATCATCAACCCCTTGAGCAATGTCTGGTGATTGTTCATCGATTGCAGTGATAACAGCACAATTATCAGCATCGAACCCGTACTTACCATCTGTATAACCGATCTTACGAATTGTGTCACGCACAATCTGTTGGATATTAACGTAGGCCTTAGTAGAAACTTCACCAAAGACTAATACTAGTCCAGTGGTAACTGAGGTCTCAACTGCAACCCGTGAATCAGGATCCTTCTTAAGCAATTCATCCAAGATCGCGTCACTGATTTGGTCAGCAATCTTATCTGGATGTCCTTCTGATACTGATTCAGATGTAAATAAATGTCGTTCTGCCATTTTCTAATTCCCCCATATTCTATTGAAACTTTCAAATAGTTTGTAGTTGCGGTTACAAGGCATCTTCACGTTCAGACGTGAATCCTATCGGGAATTGCTTTATAACGAGAATAATCTTAGCATAATTGTTAACCAACAATCAATGTTAATCCAGACATTCTTATTTCAAACGGGCATTGACCATCCCTACTGCCGTCATGAAAGAGTAAATAATTGTCGGACCAACAAATTTAAATCCATCCTTCCGCATTTGCTTGGCTATTTCTTCCGAAGCCGGTGTTTTAGGAGCTAATTCAACATCGGTAGTTAAGCCCAAGTCTTGCGGCTGATCATCAACAAAGTGCCACACATAATCGTCAAACGTCTTTCCCGTTTTCCGTAATTTTAAAATCACTTGTGCATTATTAATTACCGCTAATATTTTAAGACGATTACGAATAATAGTTTCATCCTCACATAATCGATTAATATCTTCATCGGTAAAAGATGCCACTTTTTCAATCTTAAAGTTATTGAATGCCTGATTAAATGCTTCCCGTCGCCGCCAGATTGTCTGCCAAGTTAACCCAGCCTGAAATAATTCTAAAGATAACATTGCAAATAACTGCTGATCATCATGAACTGGAAATCCCCAGTAGTGATCATAATAGTCTTGCATTTCTGGTGTCGCATTTGCCCATTGTGGTCGTTTAAGTGTCATTATCAATACCTCTTTTTTGTTTTTGGCAGATTGCAAGAAATAACTTGAACAAAGTTAGTGACGCAGATTACGCAAAAAGATCTCAATTGGTGTGCGCCAGTTTAAACATTTGAGTGGCCTGGAGTTCAAATACCAGTTAATTTGAATTAACTCATCATCAGTGATTTCCTCAATCGGTTGACCTTTGGGGATAAAGCGTCGTAGTACTCGGTTGCGATTCTCATTACTGCCCCGTTCATGTGGAGAATAAGCATGCGCAAAGTAAAGGGGGATTCTGGCCTGCTCTTCAATTAGCTTGTAGTTAGCGAATTCTTTCCCATGGTCAACAGTAAGGGTCTTGAGATTATCTTCTAACTGATTAGCTAATTCTAAAATGGCCTTGGTCATTGAGGTACTATCTCGTCCCTGAAGCCGTTTAACGATGGTAAGACGACTCTTACGCTCGACAAACGTAGCTATTGCTTGACCTTTACGCTTTCCAGATAAAACTGTATCTGCTTCAAAGTGACCTGAGGTATGACGGTCAATAACTTCAGCGGGACGATCTTCAATGGAACGTCCATGGCTAAAAGTCCCACGGGTTTCTATGGCTCGTCGGCGGCGAATTCCATGGTCAGGTAAATCAGCCACGCCAATATCCAATACTCCTTGATCAATCCAGTTGTAGATGGTCTTGTAGGCGATTCTAACTACATGAGCCACTTGTTCAATCGACCATTTTTGGATCTTAATCTTTTCTTCAATTAATCGCTTGAGGTTAGTCGTTAAGATGGTTTTACGCCCACGATGACTAAGTTTAGCTTCATGATCAGCTTGAGCTTTAACTGCGTGATATTCACCAGTCAAACGATGAACCTCATTAAAGATCGTGGTTTTACTGAAGCCAAGGTAATCAGCGATGTATTTAAGGGAGCGGTTTTCATAACGAAGAGTTTCGATGACAACACGGTCTTCAAATGATAAAATAGTGGTGCCCATAAAGGTCCTTCTTTCTAATGGAATGTTGTGGTGACACCATTAAAGACCTTTATGGGTTTTTATGTCCACTAATATGTTCAACTTAAATTTTACAATGGTGGATTATAGAATGAAGTTAGCCACCCAGTTGGTGGTAAATAAAAAACGCCATTCGGCGTGACATCAGGTATCATATTAAGTGAACCAAACCTATATGAAAGGATGTCCGTCAAATGACGCACTTAAATGATACCATGTCTACTAGTTTATTGACTACTCATAAAAAGAATGCTCATCTTACTAAAGAAGAACGTGTGATGATTGCGACTTTAAAGTCGCAAGGACTTTCCAATCGCGCAATTGGTCGCCAATTAGGAGTTAATCATCAAACAATTAATAACGAGCTCAACCGTGGTACGGTCCGCCAACTTCGTCGTCAAAAATCTAATGGTAAGATTTACGAATATTCTTACTACATCTATAGTTATGAAGCTGGTCAGGCCACATATTTTGAACATCACCGCCATTCTGGTCGTCGTCGCTTATATTATTCTTCAAAGCAATTTTTACGATTAGCTGATCAGCTAATGCTTGGTGAGTTTGACGACCACCATTACTCCCCACAAGCGGTTATTTATAAGGCTCGAGATTTAATGAATGATGGCACCCTGATCCCAAAGTCGGTTGTAACTTTATATCAATGGATTAATGAGGGTGTGCTTCGTACGTCCAATTTAGACCTCTTTGAAAAACCTAAACGTAAGCATCATCGAACTCATCCGCAAGCTAAAAGGTGCTTAGGGCCTAATATTGCTCAACGACCTCAAACTGCGGACCAACGGTCCGAAATTGGCCATTGGGAACTAGATACAGTTCAGGGACAGAAAAACGGTAATGACAGTGT
The DNA here is from genome assembly GCF_034259105.1 of Limosilactobacillus reuteri. NCBI lineage: Bacteria > Bacillati > Bacillota > Bacilli > Lactobacillales > Lactobacillaceae > Limosilactobacillus > Limosilactobacillus reuteri. Next base: position 1,334,072 of record NZ_CP139478.1, read on the forward strand.
TGTACTAGTAATGACTGATCGCCTTTCACGAGTTAATATCACAAGTAAAATTGCTGGTAAAACTGCGCATGCAGTAAATCAGTTCTTTATAAATTTACGCCAGAAAATGGGCACAGATGCTTACTATCGCATCTTTAAGACAATAACCTCTGACAACGGTTCAGAATTTAGTGAGTTAACACAAGTTCACGATCATGTTTTCTATGCTGATCCGTATTCCCCTTGGGAACGTGGATCCAATGAGATCAATAACCGGTTTCTCCGCAAGGAGATTACCAAAGGTGAAGCTATAAATAACTATAGTAGTGCTCAGATCATAGCGACTAATGATTGGATGAATCACTATCCACGAGCTATGTTTAATGGACATTCGTCAATGGATATCTATCGTAAGGCCTTCTACCAAGAGATATCACAGCTCCATCAACCAATAATCAATTGGTCAGTATTATTTATTTGAGTCCAGTGGCTAACTTATTCTTGAAATTTAGGAATAAATCCGCGTTTTAAATGCCGTAAAGTAACGATAACCACAGGCAACTCGTTTGATAGTTTTAATTCGATTATTAATCCCTTCGGTTCGACCATTTGAGAACTTCGTCTCAAAGCCACGCTTAATTCCCTCTTTATAGCGCGCTAAAACTTGACAACGGTGGATTGTATAATGGCTGACACTGTCTGGCCGGAGTTTAAGTAATTGAAAGAAAGTTGTAAAATCACGTTGATTGTAAGCACGCTTCAAGGATTGAATAAAATTATAGGTAGCTCTTAACTCTTGGTCATACGCTAACATTAAGTCTAAGATCATAATGGAATTAACAACGCGATTAAAATAACGTCCTTCGTAATAAACTTTTGTACTTAAATTTTCCCGATCTTGAAGAAATAGCCGCCAATAACGTTTAAGGCGCCGAGCTTGTTTCTGCTCCGCAGAATCACCTTTTCGCAAACGATTGAAGACATGAATTCGCACATGATTCATCGTATCATTAAGGTGTTTGGCAATATGAAAGCGATCATAGATGATTTGAGCACAAGGAAAAACGGTTTTAACTAGTTGATCATAAGCAGCGTTCATATCCATTACCAGATATTTCACCCGGCAACGGGCAGCACGTGTAAACTGTTGATAATGCTTAAATAAACTACGTAATCGCCGATCTTCAAGGAGTTCAAATAAGCAACTCCGATCACCATCAACAGCGATGAAACTCATCTTACCTTTAGCGCTCCGCATTGATTTAAATTCATCAATACATAGTGTTTCCGGTAGATAGTTTAAATTCGGCTTGTATTGATCAGCGAGGTCCAAAAGGACCCGCTGGACCGAAGCTTCACTGATAAACAAATCATGGGCAATATCTTTAATTGTTTGAATTCGCGTTAACCGAAGAATAATTTCACGCCTTAAATCACGACTAATTGTTCGTTGCTTTTCAAAAAGATAACTAGTCGCATTAAATGTTGTATGGCAGTCAGGACATTGAAAACGTTGAGTATTAACAAGCAACATTAATGGTTGAGCCCTAAATTGTCCATATTTGTATTTAGCTTGATAAAAACCATATTTTAAGATTTGTCCACGATTAATAACGCCACAATTTGGACAAGCACGCGGGATATAAGAAAGGGTACAGGATATTTGTGCCACCCGAACGTTTTTAATTGATTTATATTTAAGCCAATGATGAGGAAAATTTAAATGAGGGTCTGTTAAATTGAGGAGAGTCCTTGTATCATTATCCATGGAGGTTACCTTCTTTACTATGTGATTTGGCGATTTCATTGTATCAGAGGGCATGCCTCTTTTTTAGTTTAAAAACAAAAAATCTAGTATTGGTATAGAAAGTGATATTTCTATATCAACACCAGATATTGTAGAGCCGAAATTTTCTCCTCCCTATTTATATACGAATTTTTGGTTATTTTGTACTTTTTTCCTTATTAGTATTTTTTAACATAAATGCTAGTACAAGACCAATCAATTCAGTGACGATCATGCCAATAAATACTAAATGATAGCCGTGAAGGGAAGCGACTTGAGCTGAACTTCCCCGTTGAAGTGCATTTGCAGTAGCAACCGTTAAAATCAGTGTTGAAATAGTAACGCCCGCGGAACCGAGAACTTGCCGGACAGTTGTTATTACGGCTGTTCCGTGGGGGACTAATTCATCAGGCAAGGCATTTGCTCCCAGTGTGACAGCTGGCATCATTACAAAGGCATTTCCACCTTCAATCACCATTGCACAAAGGATCATTCCCAACAAGCTGAGGTGATTAAGGACGATTAATCCAGCAACCCAGCCAATGATAATCATAAACATTCCTACCAGCATTGTCGGTTTAAACCCAATTTTATCAGCTAACTTTCCTGACAAAGGATTCAGGATACTAAGAAAAGCAGCGCCAGGCACTAGGGCCATTCCAGAAACAAATGGACTAACTTTTAATACTCCCTGATAATAAAGGGGGAAAATAATTGTCGTTACAATTAACGCAATATATGAAATCGACGTTAAAAGAATTGCTAAATCATAATTAAAAGTCTTCAATACCCGTAATTCCAATAGCGGGTGCTTGAGGTGAAGCTGCCGAATGCAGAACCAGGTAACCGCAATAAGACTAATGATAAAGATCCCTGCATTTATTCCCCATGCAGGATTCTTTTTTCCAGTTTGGTCAACAACGTACATAATCCCAATTAACCCAATTAGTAAGATTACTGATAGCCAATCAAGGTTCGTTTCATGTCGTTCCATTACATCTTGGATCAGTCCGCTAGCAGCCATTAAAATAATTGCCGAAATAACAAGCATAAAGAGGATAAAAAGGCTCTTCCAGCTAAAAAACTTTAGAACAATTCCTGAAACAATCGGTCCACAGGCAAGGGCGGATCCCATTACCAAACCAGCAATTCCCATTGTTAATCCCCGTTCTTCTTTAGGCGTAATCTCAAGCAAAACAGTTTGATATGATGGGAATAAAACTCCGACAGCAAATGCTTCCATGGCTCGTCCAATCATCATAAACCAGAAGCCATTAATTCCCCAAGACGCGGGGGTTAAAACAATCATCAAGGATCCAATATCAAATAGTCCCAGTGCTCCAATGAACATTGTCTTAAAACTCATATTATTGAGCATCCACGGGCTAATTGGCATGCTGACACACATTACGAGCATAAAACCAGTCGTCAGCCATTGAACGGTTGATGTTGAAATCCCAAAAGCGTTCATTAAAGTTGGATAGGCAGTTGACAACGATGATTGACTAATCGACATCGTAAAGGTACCAACTAGTAAAGTAAAAATAAACCAAAAGCGACTATAACTTTTTCCATTGCGTGCGATACTTTGATCCATATCATTCTCTCCTTCTTTAGAATAATTATTATCTGACCGTTAATTATTATATGTTTTGAATTAGTGAATGTAAATGTTATAATGTCAATAGATTATAATTATTTTAAGAAAGGGGACGACATTATGGCAGAAGCAGAATTTGATCGAGCTCTTGACCATCTCCGTGAAAACAAGGTTCGTCTTACTCCCCAGCGGAAAACTATCTTAAATTACTTAATCAATCATCATACTCATCCAAGTGTCGAAATGATTTATGATGACCTTAAAGACACAGTTGCCAATATCAGTATGGCAACTGTTTACAATACTCTAAAACTCTTCGTTGATTATAATCTCGTAATTGAGCTAAAAAATGGAGACGGCAGTACCCACTTTGATTATTTCGGCCACCCGCATTATCATGTCGTCTGCGATAATTGTGGTAAGATTTCTGATGTTTTTGATGAACATTTTACTGCAATCACGAAAGAATTAACGGTTATGACTCATGAAAAGACTGGCTATCTAGTTACAGGAAATAACATCGAAGTCCATGGCATTTGTCCCGAGTGTCAACGTAAATTACATTTGAATCGTTAGTAAAAAATTCCCCGAAAACTCGGGGAATTTTTTATGCTTTCTTTTGTGTTAATGAAGCAACGGCAAGAATTGCAAACCAAGCTAAAGTTAGTATAAGAGCAATTAAAGTTTGTTTCTCCATACATAAAACAATTAGCACAATAAAAAGAAAAACTAAAATAATATAGTCAGTAAAAGGTGCGCCTGGCATCTTGAAAGTCCTCAATTGCGGATGTTTACGAATATATTTTAAATGTGCCAAGATGATAGCAGCCCACACAAAGAGAAAACTCGTGGTAGCAATACTGGAAACAAAAGTAAAAACTCCTTCTGGCATTACTAAGTTTAAGATAGCGGCAATTCCAATAACAATTGCAGAAATAATAACCGCTGTTGCAGGCACCGACCGTTTAGATAAGCGACTAATCTTACGGATAACAGGCCGGTGAGCAGTAGAGGTTAGCTCAGCCAGCATTCGACCAGTTGTATATAGAGAACTATTACAAGCAGAAGCCGCAGCAGTAATTACAACAAAATTAACGATACTAGCAGCCCCCGGAAGACCGATGTCACGGAAAACAAGGACAAACGGACTATTACTTGGTGAAAGTTTACTCCACGGATAAATGCACATAATGACAGCCAACGCACCGATATAAAAAAGCATAATTCGAACAGGAATGCCATTAATTGCCTTAGGGATAACAACTTTAGGATTCTCTGCCTCAGCCGCTGTCACTCCTACCATTTCAATTCCAACAAAGGCAAATACAACCATTTGAAAAGAAAGCATGAAGCCCTTTGTCCCGGTAGCAAAAAAGCCCCCATCATTAACTAAATTAGCAGGAGTAGCGAGATAGCCGCTTGCCGAATGAAAATTAAGTAAAACTAAAATGACACCAACAGCAATTAAAATAACAATTGCCAAAATTTTAATAAGGGCAAACCAAAATTCGAGCTCACCAAACGTACTAACAGTCATTAGATTTAATCCCAGTAAAATTAGCAGAGTTACTAATCCAGGTAACCATTGCGGAACTTGAGGAAACCATAGTTGAAAATATAATCCAATGGCGGTAACTTCGGCCATCGCCAATGCTAGCCAACACACCCAATAAGCCCAGCCCATTACAAAACTCACGCGATTACCAAGATAATCACGAATCGCATCCATAAACGAATGATAATGTAAGTCGGAAAGAAGCAACTCTCCCAGGGCCCGCATAATTCCAAAACAAATAATCCCAGTAATTAAATATGCTAAAAGGATTGCTGGACCAGCAGCGTGAATTGCCTTCCCCGATCCGAGAAATAATCCCGTCCCAATTGTTCCACCAAGTGCCATTAATTGAATATGACGACTTTTAAGTTTACGTGTAAATTCTTGTTTTTCTGCCATGATCCTCTCTCTTCCTCAATAATTGAAGTTTTATTAATCCTAGTTAGGTTTACTAGTCATTACTAAAAAAATCAACTATGATATATAACATTGAAAACTTATTATATACCATTTTTCGTAGAAGGAGAAATCACATTGCACGCATTAGTTCACTGGATCCCATTTTTTATTTATTTCTTTGCAGGATCTGTCCTTGTCACCCATAATCACCTTTGGGAAAAATTCCCTAACTTCGGCCAGCACATTACAATTGCAACCTTTTTTATCTACTTAACTGCAATCGACTGGCTCTGCTTAACTCCTTCAATGTTTAATTTTAGTTCTACTAATAAACTTTTATTTTACTTTCACGGCGTACCATTTAATATCATCCCTCTCCAAGGACTCAGCCAAGAATTTTTCTTAAACATTGTGATGACTTTGCCACTAGGAGTTTATCTTTATTTAATTAATCACCAAATGCCCTTCAGTCGTGCTATTCTCTATGGCTTTTTCTTCAGCTTATTTATCGAGTGTAACCAATTTGTTTGCGACCTTCTTTTCCATATTGGAAGGGTTGCCGATGTGGATGATTTGATTAGCAATACTATCGGAACTACAATTGGTTTTGCGGTAATGATCATACTTGATCAAACGATTTTTCATCAAGTTATTAAACAATTTATGCTAGTGGGTGGAAAATCTGATAAACTGAATAACTGAGGTGGTAAAAGATGATTACAAATGAACAAAGAGCGCACGATATTGCTCTTACCTTACTACAATCACGAGCAAAAGATCTAAAGCCAATTGAAGCATATCATGAATATGTCAATTCATTATTACCAATCTTAAAGGAGATTGATAAGGATTTTCCCAACGGTATTAAAGAGCACCTTTAATTTCCCGGGAAATTACGATAAAAGAGGCTGGGAGTTAACTCAGTCTCTTTACTGTTTTAAAGATAATTTATACAGTAGCGCGGTAGCTGGCTGAATTCCCCCTTTTACTATTTCATCCTATATATCATAACTACTTTATTGATAATCTCTTTCTTCTTGTTTTATCAATCCAATTGAACTATGATATTAATGATTTTATTTTTAGGGAGGTTTTTCAATGTTTGAAGAAACTAAAAAGAGCTTTGACTGGTTTAGCTTAATTGTTGGAATCTTATTTATTATTGCTGGAATTGCATCATTCATGCGGCCAGATAAAACCCTTCACTTCTTAGCCATTGTTGCCGGAATTGCTTTTATTTTCCGCGGAATTTATGAATTATGGTTCCGTCAACGAATTGGTCAGATCTTAGGAGAATCCTCAGGTTGGTTAATTTTTTCTGCAATTTTAGATATTATTTTAGGGATTATTTTCCTTTTTCAACCAAGCTTTGGGGTACTCTTCATTGCTATTATCTTCGCTATCTGGTTTATTCTTGACTCTATCAATGAATTGCTCAGTGCTAAGTTTTTCAAGGAATTCCATCGCGGATACTACTGGTTCATTGTAATTCTGGCAATTTTGAGCTTGGTATTAGGAGTTATTCTTTTATTTAGCCCATTACTTTCCGCTATTACAGTGGTATGGTTAGTTTCAACATTCTTGATTGTTTTCGGAATCATGAAACTTATTCAAGCATTTTAACGTATACCTTATATTAAAAGAGATCAGTTTTGCTGATCTCTTTTAATTTTACGAATATTTTGAATTATAAGCCTTGTTCCATCATCAAATATTAGGTAGTGAGCATGGTGATCAATTCGTTTTAATCGACCAGTGTATTCTTCATAAAATCCTGTGTTACCATTAAAAAATTCAACTTTTATTAGCGGATGGGATTGGTTCCGTTCAATCATGGCAAGTTGGACTCGTATTCGATGCTTCATCTCAGCCGTGGGATAAGTTTTATGACTATACTTTTCCCCTACCTTTGCTAATAATTGATGATAGCCGGTCAAGGCTGCAAAAGGAGAAAACTGCGCAGCACGATCTTCGGTGGTCATTGGCGTATGAGCTTGAGAAATATGCCGAGGAGTGTTGATGATATCACGATACATTGAGGTATCACTAAACAAGCTTTTTTCTATTTTCAATAAATCCTCATTTCCCATTATGCTTGGTGCCCTCCAATCTGACTGTTCCTTTCTAAAAGAGTAGCGCCTTTTTTCAAATCAGCCGCTCGAATAATGGCATTTTTACCATATTCATTTTGCAAATTAAGAACAAGCCTTTGTAACTTTTGATCCTTTTTTTGAATTTTGGAACGATTCTTATGTTTTTTTGTTGAGTCAGTAAATAAATCTAACTGCTCATTATAATTCGCCAATCGAGCAAGCGTTGGTGAAAGAAGGTGGTTCGCTATTACCGTAATTTTGCGAACTGTCAATCGCCGGTCAAGGCCAGAATCATATAGCTTCATAAATGCCTCCATTAATTCTGTACCAGATGAAGTCGGTAAGGAAAGATCAGCCTTTCCATGCATCGGCTTGGGTACCTGCCGTCCATAGAAGTCGGTTACTAATGGTCCTTGGTAATCCTCCGATATATTAGAAACATCATAGGCGACCCTTAAAGCTACTTGATCAGTTACTAAGTTTTGCTTGGTTAACTGGAGAGCCAATGAATTAACCATCTCTTGTATCACTAACCGGGTTTCTGTAAAGTTATAAGGCCGAGGCAACACCTGTCCAGAATACACCCCATGATCAGATGAATGATAATTTTTGATATCTTTAATGGAGGCGGACTCGTATCCCCATGCATGGTCAATAATAATTTCCGCATTTTTTCCAAATTCGCGGTATAATACTTCCTCATTCATCGGATCAGATAATTTTCCCAATGAACATCGAGCAATATCTCCCATGGTATGAAGACCCAGCTTTTTTAGTCGGCGCGCATACCCAGGACCAATTCGCCAAAAGTCTGTTAGTGGCTGGTGTGCCCAAAGGTAACGGCGAAAAGTGTGTTCATTCATCTGTGCAATCCGGACCCCGTCTTCATCTCCCGGAATCCGTTTAGCTACTATATCCATCGCTACTTTTGCTAAGAAAAGATTGGTCCCAATTCCTGCAGTTGCAGTAATTTGTGTCTCTGCTTTAATCGTTTGGATGATTTCCTTAGCTAAAGAACGGGCGCTAACCTGATATTCATTAAGATAATCAGTAATATCCATCATTACCTCATCAATAGAATAAACGTGGATCTTTTCTGGTGGTAAATAGCGTAAATAAATTTCATAGATGGCGGCACTTTTTTCAAGATAAAAATTCATTCGTGGGCGCGCAATCCTATAACCAATTTTAAGTTTCGGTGATTTTAATAGTTCATCCCGGTAAATTGAAACAACTGGTGATAATCGCTGGTGAGACATTTCTTTGGCACGACGATTATTCAAGTATGCTACTCGTTGTTCCACCTCATACAATCGCGGGCGACCAGAAACGCCAAATTTTTTCAAAGCTGGTGAGACGGCGAGACAAATAGTCTTACTAGTTCGCGATTCGTCGGCAACTACGAGGTTAGCATTTAAAGGATCAAGCCCATACTCAGTACATTCGACCGAGGCATAGAATGATTTTAAATCGATTGCCATATATGTTCGCCCCATTGTAATGTACCTCCATCCTTTTAGTAAATACTATTATATCTTCAATCAAACATATGTTCAAGAAACAGATAAAAATAAGGAGGCTGGGAAAACTCAGCCTCCTTATTTAACTTAATTTAATTATTCAATATCAATATGATTTTCATCGTCATCAGTCTCATCCATCTTAGGAAGAGTAATTGTCAAAACACCATTCTTGTATTGAGCTTTGATATCCTTCTTATTTACATCTGGCAAACGATATTGCCGACTCATTTGGCCATACCGACGTTCAGAATGCAGAACATTGCCATCCTTATCACCATCATCATCAAGGGTATCCCGATGACCAGTAACTGTCAAAATATCATTAGCATAATTAATGTGAATATCCTTCTTATCAAATCCAGGCATGTCAATCTTTACGGTATAATTTTTGTCATCTTCTGTAACATCTGTCTTCATGTGATCAGCAACCGGAGTTAAGTTAGAGAAGAAATCATCGTTCATCCAGTTACGCATGTTCATCAAACTATCAAATAAATTATTACGGTTTTGTAATTCATTAGCCATAAAAAATGCTTCCTTTCTTTCTTATTCATTGTCTATGTTAAACGCTTTCAGCTAAAATGCAACTAATATGCTAGGGACCATTGACTAAAAAGAATATAATAGAAGTAGGAAAATAGAAAGGAGCCGCGCAAGATGAAAAAAGTCACAATCAATAATGTTTCAATGCCTGCAATTGGAATCGGAACATGGAATATGGGAAATTCTCTCGTCAATCGGTCCACAGAAATTAAAGCCATTCAAACTGCAATTGACGCTGGTGCACAAGCTATTGATACTGCGGAAATGTATGGCGATGGTCGTTCCGAAGCGCTTGTCGCTGAGGCCATCAAACCATATAGTCGGGAAAAGCTATTCTTAATTGATAAAGTTCTTCCTTCAAATGCCAGCAAGACAAAACTTGAGCATAGTTTAGACCAAAGTTTAGCTGCCGTAGGAACAGACTATTTTGACCTTTACCTTTTACACTGGCGAGGTGGGATTCCGTTAGCAGAAACAGTCAACGAATTAGAGAGAGTTAAAAAGGCAGGAAAGATTAAAGCATGGGGAGTCTCAAACTTCGATGTCAGTGATCTTGAAGAATTATGGCGCCTAAAAAAAGGCACTGATTGTGTTGCCAACGAAGATCTCTATAATCTCGATAGTCGCGGAATTGAATTTGACCTCCTTCCCTTAATGAAACAACATCAGCTTCCATTAATAGCCTACTCTCCCCTTGTACAAGGAGACAGTTTATCGGGAAAGTTAACCGAGAATCCGCTACTAAAAGAAATTGCCGCAAACCACCATGTGACCGTTAGTCAGATCATGCTTGCATGGGTCTTAAGAATTGGAAATGTCCTTGCTATTCCAAAGAGCAGCAGCCCAAAACATGCTGAAGAAAATGTTGCAGCTGGTAACATTGAACTAAGTGATGATGAGTTACTTGCTTTACAAAAAGAGTTCCCATCACCAAATAAAAAAGTACCCCTCGCAGTAATTTAAGAGTTACAATGTGACATAATAAAGCTAAAAATCGAGGGAGCGAGACAGAAGTCACTTGTGACTTCGTTTTTCGACGCGAAGCTAGCCTCTGGGAGCCCCCGCAAGCAACAATAGGCCTCCAATGTTCGGCTTTTTTGCCGGACGTTGGAGGCCATTGTTGTACTGCGTATTTGCTTTTTATGAAAGTAACTTAACTTATGTCACAGTCCCTGATTTTTTCATAATATGAGGAAAACTAATAATTAATTTTCTTGATTAGCCTTTACCGGGTGATAGCGATGAAGACGTTGAGATCCTACATCGATTTCTGCTGGATTACCTTTGTGACCCGGCTTAATCTCAACAAGGCCTAACTTAATAGCCCCCACAGGACAAACAAGTGCACAAAGTTGACAACCGACACACTTACTCTTATCAAAAACTGGTTGCCGTTTTTCATCATCCCAAGTTAAAGCTTGGTGGGCACCATCTTGACATGAGATAAAACAACGGCCACAACCGATACACTTATTCCAATCAATCTTAGGATAAACCTTGTAATTTCGGTCAAGCTGGTTAGTAGGAATAATATTCTTATTAGCTAAGCCGACAAGATCTTGAAGGTGGTCTACATGCTGTTCTTCCATGTAATGCATTAAACCATTAGTAAGGTCATCAATGATCCGATACCCATATTCCATGATCGCAGTTGTAACTTGGAGAGTAGTAGCACCCAAAAGAATAAATTCAGCAGCATCTTCCCAGGTCTCAATTCCCCCAATTCCAGAAATCGGTAGTTGTTCAAGGCCTGCTGCTGACCGTAATTGTTGTAAGAAACGTAAAGCAATTGGCTTAACGGCTTTCCCAGATAATCCAGAAACAGAAGATTTACCATCAATATTTGGTAAACCAACCTTCTTCTTTAGATCAACATCAACAATTGATTTAACAGTATTGATTGCGGAGAAGCCATCTGCCCCTCCTCCTAGACATGCCTTAACAACCGGAACCATCGTCGTAATATTTGGTGTCATCTTCGCAAGAACTGGAAGGTTAGTCCCGCGTTTAACAGCTTCACAATTCTTCTTACATAATTCTGGATTAGTTCCTACATCTGAACCCATGGTATGAGAAGTCATCTGTGGACAAGAGAAGTTCAATTCAATCATATCAGCCCCTGCCTCAGTTACTAACTTAGCCAGGTTGGTCCAATCTTCCAATGTCTCACCCATAATTGAAGCAATCAAGACTTTATTGGGATATTCTTCTTTTAACCGTCGCATATCAGCCAAGTCCTGCTCCAAGGGGTGTTCTGATAATTGTTCCATATTCTTAAAGGCAACAAAATGCATGTCTTCCTTGGCTAATTCGTTGAACCGGGGAGAAACTTCATCAATCTTAAAGTGTGTTGGTGATAAAGTCTTATATACGATACCGCCCCAACCAGCATCATATGCATTCTTACACATTTCGTAACAGTTCCCAACAGGTGAGGACGACAAGCAAAATGGATTTTCAAAATGAACGCCTAAAAAGTCTACAGATAAATCTTTTTTAATCATTTTCTTGTCCTCCTAACAACCGGTCTATTTCTTCTGCTACTTCTTTTCCTTTCTGTACTGCTACCACAACGGTTTTATCTCCGGCAACAATATCACCAGTCGCAAAAACTTTGGGATCTTTTGTCCGGAATCGTGGTTCACGGAATGGAATATCATTATGCTGTAAGTCAATGTCTAGTCCTTCTGCATTCGCTTTTTGACCAACTGCTAAAATGATCTTATCAGCAGTAATAGTTAATTCACTCTTAATCTTCCGGTGAGTAAAGGTAGCACGATTCTGATGAACTTCTTTTGGAACGTAACCATCAACAATTGTTACACCAGCTTCTTGAGCACCGGCAAGTTCCTTTTTAGAAGCTTTGAATTCATCAAACTGCTCATAAACAACATCGGTAACATAAGGAACGTTAAGCTTCTTTAAGGTTGTTACAACATCCATTGCAACATCCCCACCACCAATAACAAGGACATTTTGCGGAAGATCTTCTAAATTACCCTTACTTTCTTTTGCCCGGGCTAGGAATGAGATTGCTGATTCAGTACAGATATTGTGTTCAAACATTGGAAGCATCTTTGCTTCACTTGTCCCAATAGCAACAATTACTGCATTGTAACGAGCTTTAAGGTCATCCATTGAAATATCTTTTCCGACAGTTGTGTTATAGATAATGTGCGCACCAAGGTCGACAATTCGTTGAACTTCATAATCCACAATTTCTTCCGGCAACCGATACTTAGGAATGCCGTAGGTCAAGTAACCGCCAGCCTTAGCAGCTTTTTCATAGATATCAACTGCATAGCCCTTTTCACGGAGAGTCGTGGCTACTTGTAAACCTGATGGGCCACTGCCAATGATGGCAATACTCATTCCGTTTGGCTTACCGGCTTTAAGAATCTTCATATTCATCTTTCGCTCCATATCAGTGACATACCGTTGAATCCCACCGATATCAATTGGTCCGTCGATTTTAGCCCGGGTACATGCCTTTTCACAGTAACGTTCAGTTGGACAAACACGCGCACAGATTGATCCTAACGCATTGTTTTCCCGAATTGTTTTCCCGAATTGTTTCAGCTGCCCCTTTGACATTACGAAAAAGAACGCTTCGAATAAATTTTGCTGGATTAGTATGTGCTGGACAAGCTTGTGAACATGGTGCATCATGACATAATAAACATCGTGCAGCTTCCTGCATTACGGTTGTCATCGTGTAACCTTTCGACTCTGTTTCATACTTTGAAGTCATTAGACACCCTCCTCTAAGTTGTGACTCTTTGACAATTTTGTGATAAACGTAACTTTGTATATAAATAATATTATATAAACGCTTTCGATATAAGTAGGCGATCCCCTTAATATATTGCATCGTTTATTCTTAAAGTTGATATCTTCGTATATACAATATGAATATTTTTATTTAACATCTACAACAGTTTTTGTATCAAAAATCACAAAAAGAGTCTTATTACTTAATGAAAAATCAAATTCCTTGTACAATTATTACAGAGACATGGTTTGGTTAAATTGAAAGAAGGATTAACATGAAATTTATTTCTTGGAGTGTCAATGGCTTGAAGTCAGCCATTAATCATGGATTTGTCGAAGATTTTAAGCGCCAAGATGCTGACTTCTTCTGTCTACAACGTACACGATTGGATAAAGGCGAAGAACCGATTCAAATTCCTGATTATTACCAATACTGGAATTATGCGGAAAAGAAGGGTTATTCTGGTACCGCCATTTTCACTAAATATAAGCCAGAAAACGTTATATACGGAATGAATAATTCAATTTTTGATAAAGAAGGGCGACTAATCACGCTCGAATATCCAAACTTCTATTTGATTGATGTATACGTCCCAGTTTCAGGTGAAAAGCTGCAACATCTTGATTATCGTCTCGACTGGGATCGCGCTTTCCTTGATTATGTTACTAATTTGCAAAGTAGTAAGCCAGTAATCATTGGCGGTGATATGAGCGTTGCCTATCAACCAATTGACCTAGCAGAGCCGACAGAAGATCATCATAAAGCCGGCTTTACAAAACAAGAACGAGCTGATTTTGGTAAATTACTTAATGCTGGCTTGACGGATACTTTCCGTTATCTCCACCCTAATTTGCATGGTGCATATACCTGGTGGAGTTATCGTTATGACGCACGGGAACGAAATGTAGGTTGGCGTCTCGACTACTTCTTAGTTTCTGATGTATGGAAAGAACGAATTGAAGAAGCCAAGATTCTTTCAGATGTCAAAGGTTCAAGTCACTGTCCAATTGAACTTGTTGCTAATGTTGAAGTATAAGAAAACCGAGCTAAATTTTATAATAGTTAAACGAAAAGAGGTTGGAAAAACCAAAATTTTTCCAACCTCTTTTATCGTATGTTTGAAATTTGTTGATTATCTATTTTATTAAATCTTGTTTTAGTACCAACCGTGTGATTGCCAGAATGATTGAGCAGCACTCCATGAACCGTAACGGCTAGCTACGTATTGATCAGCTACTCGTTCTTGGTTAGCTTCTGAGTAGTCACCATTTAAGTATGATGCTGACAATTGGTATTTACCAATATATTGACCATTCCGTGCACTGTAGCTACCACATGATTCGCGAGCTGCGATCCAAGCCTTGGCAGCAGCATCATTTCCAGCTACATTTGAGTTATAGCCAGTTGATGCTTGAGCACTAGATTGTTGTTGTACATTTTGTGTTTGTGGAGTTTGTACTTGTTGTTGAGCAACTGGTGCTTCTTGGTTTGATTGTACTTGTTGGTTTTGTTGTGCTTGATTTTCAGCAGTTGTAGCTTGTGTATCTGCTTGTGGTGCAACATTTGCGGCTGGTAAAGTAGCAACTTCTTCTTGAGTAGCTGGTGCAACTTCACCATCATCCTTGATTACTAATTGTTGACCAACGTAAATCAAGTTCTTATCAGCAATATTATTGTTGTTTGCTAATGTATCTACAAAAGTTAGATCGTGACCTAATTTGTAAGAGATCCCAGAAAGGGTGTCACCTGCTTGCACCGTGTAAATACTGTCGGCGTTTGCAGTCGTTGCAGTAGCTACTGTTCCTAATGCAACTGCACCAGTAATCGCTGCTGTAATCTTGGCTACTTTCTTAGATAACTTCATTATAAATTCAATCCATCCTTTTCTCTTAATTAATCAAATAACTCATTTCAACAATAACTACTATACAGGATTAGGGTTACGAGCGGGTTACTAGGACTTATCAAATTTCGTTATTTCTGTAATTTTTTGTAACAAACGTTCGCTGATTTTTTTATAGTCGCTTAAACGTTGATTTAATAGTTTTTGAGTAACTTGTAAAATTATAACTAGAATTATCTCATGTAAAAATTATTCAAAAAAACTGCTCATTTTTTCTTGACGATACAAAAATCGCCCTGTAACGGACTGTTTGTTACAGGGCGATGACAAAATTGTCTTAATCGTAATCTTAATTATTCATCAAAACATCAAGCAATTCTTGAGCTGATTCTTTCAAAGCATCCTTTGACTTGTCATTACCAAGGTGAGTAAAGATTTCTCCAACGTATACACCTTGGTCAAATAGCTTTGTAAAGACCTTGTCAATAATCGGCTTAGTTAATTCTGGTTCTTGAACTGGGCCAAATGGGTTAGCAAAGAATGTCTTGCTCATTCCAACTTCATCAGTTGTTCCAAGGGCCTTCCGTTGTCCAGCAATAAATACTTTTTCTGCCTCTTCCTTTGTATCAAAACGATGAATACCAACTTCATCACTGTAATTGTTAGCGTATAGCCACATATCAATATGGTGATGTTTGATTACATTTTCGTAGGTATCAGCAGGAATAATAACCCGAGCATTCTTTTGTTCAGGATTAAGGTAAACACCACGGTCCATGTTATTGAAGGCCACGGCACTACTCAAATCATCAAGACGAACAAAGGCACCAGTTTCTGTTCCTTGAGCATATACCCCTGGTTCACCATCAGTAAGGGTAAAGCTTCCCATGTCATCAAAGATTGTCTCCATGCTGACAATCTTATCGTCAGCTAATTCTTGCAATGCTTCAATTGATTCTGACTTTCCGGCACCTGAATCACCGAAGAAAACAACATTCTTTTCTTTACCATTAGTAAATTTAATCTTCAACATGGACCCGTGAATTGGCAGGCGACCATTGTAAATTTGATGAAGGTTATGGAGCGTCAAGCACATCTTCTTCATGTAACCAAAGTAAGTAGTCTTATCTGTGTAAGGTACTTCACCAACCCACAAATCATTCTTTTCGTCACGATAGTAATGAGAAACCATGCCTTCTGTTTCTTTTAGACCGAAAAGAAGAATCATATCAGGTTTTTGCCCCTTAATCTCATCAGGGGATGCAATTTCAAATAAGTTTGAAAGAGCAATTCCGTTTACCAAGTAATCAACATTGAAGTAAATAAAGGCTAAACTTTCACCAATCTTTGCTGGGTAACAATACCACTTACCACGTTCACCACGGAAACGTTCGATCGGGTTATCTTTTACTTCAGAAAAGACCCCTTCCCGTTTGTTACTCTTAGTGTGCATCATCATTGGTGGACGAAGCATCACGGTATTAATAAAATCAATATCCTTTAATTCTTCATAACCAGCTGGAATTTTCCAATCTTGTTGTTGAACTAAAATTGTTGCGTTAGTTGCCGCATTAACTTGTCGATAAGTCCGGTTTTCAAAACCTTGGAGCTTTTCTTCGAGGATCCGGTATGCTTTACGCACTAAGTCGTTGAATTGAGTATCAATAGTCCGGAACTCGTTACCGATAATCTTATTATCACTAAGATTAATTACCGATACCCGTAATAGTGAACGATAGTATGAGTATAATTCTTCAACACTCTCAAGAATATCTTTAGGGTCATATTCATCAAATACACTATCATCATCAAAAAGAACTTTCTTTAAGATATCAACAAACTTATTAACAGTGGCATTATCAAAAGCATCATCATCATTATCAGGGTTACGTGAAGCTAAATATAAACGGACAATTTCCTTTACTTCATCACTATTAATTAATGAAGGAATATCAGTAAAGTAATTTTGACTATAGTTTAACGTTGCAACACCGCGGTCAGGATTTACATATAATGATTTTGTATCAATAATCTGACTCTCTTTTGACATGGATCTCATCCTTTCATCACTTGAATAACTCTATTATAATATATTTTTTAAGATTAGGATGAAAATAATATGGTGGATTATAGAATGAAGTTAGCCACCCAGTTGGTGGTAAATAAAAAACGCCATTCGGCGTGACATCAGGTATCATATTAAGTGAACCAAACCTATATGAAAGGATGTCCGTCAAATGACGCACTTAAATGATACCATGTCTACTAGTTTATTGACTACTCATAAAAAGAATGCTCATCTTACTAAAGAAGAACGTGTGATGATTGCGACTTTAAAGTCGCAAGGACTTTCCAATCGCGCAATTGGTCGCCAATTAGGAGTTAATCATCAAACAATTAATAACGAGCTCAACCGTGGTACGGTCCGCCAACTTCGTCGTCAAAAATCTAATGGTAAGATTTACGAATATTCTTACTACATCTATAGTTATGAAGCTGGTCAGGCCACATATCTTGAACATCACCGCCATTCTGGTCGTCGTCGCTTATATTATTCTTCAAAGCAATTTTTACGATTAGCTGATCAGCTAATGCTTGGTGAGTTTGACGACCACCATTACTCCCCACAAGCGGTTATTTATAAGGCTCGAGATTTAATGAATGATGGCACCCTGATCCCAAAGTCGGTTGTAACTTTATATCAATGGATTAATGAGGGTGTGCTTCGTACGTCCAATTTAGACCTCTTTGAAAAACCTAAACGTAAGCATCATCGAACTCATCCGCAAGCTAAAAGGTGCTTAGGGCCTAATATTGCTCAACGACCTCAAACTGCGGACCAACGGTCCGAAATTGGCCATTGGGAACTAGATACAGTTCAGGGACAGAAAAACGGTAATGACAGTGTTGTACTAGTAATGACTGATCGCCTTTCACGAGTTAATATCACGAGTAAAATTGCTGGTAAAACTGCGCATGCAGTAAATCAGTTCTTTATAAATTTACGCCAGAAAATGGGCACAGATGCTTACTATCGCATCTTTAAGACAATAACCTCTGACAACGGTTCAGAATTTAGTGAGTTAACACAAGTTCACGATCATGTTTTCTATGCTGATCCGTATTCCCCTTGGGAACGTGGATCCAATGAGATCAATAACCGGTTTCTCCGCAAGGAGATTACCAAAGGTGAAGCTATAAATAACTATAGTAGTGCTCAGATCATAGCGACTAATGATTGGATGAATCACTATCCACGAGCTATGTTTAATGGACATTCGTCAATGGATATCTATCGTAAGGCCTTCTACCAAGAGATATCACAGCTCCATCAACCAATAATCAATTGGTCAGTATTATTTATTTGAGTCCAGTGGCTAACTTATTCTTGAAATTTAGGATGAAAATAATATTAACTTTTTTTCATTTTACAAAAAAATAGGAAATCATCCCTTTATTGAGACAATTTCCTACTTTAACAATTAATTATTAAATTTTAGTACCAACCATGTGATTGCCAGAATGATTGGGCAGCACTCCATGAACCGTAACGGTTAGCTACGTATTGATCAGCTACTCGTTCTTGGTTAGCTTCTGAGTAGTCACCATTTAAGTATGATGCTGACAATTGGTACTTACCAACGTATTGACCGTTACGAGCACTGTAGCTACCACCTGATTCGCGAGCTGCGATCCAAGCCTTAGCAGCAGCATCATTACCACTAACATTTGAGCTGTAGTTTGAACTAGTAGCTTGTGCTTGTACTGGTGCACTGTAGCTTTGTTGTACAGCAGCTGAAACAGTTGATTGTTGTGGAGCTACTGATTGAACTGGTGCTGGTTGTTGAACCGGTGCTTGAGATTGTACTGGAGCCTGTGATTGAGCAGGAACAGAAACCGGTGCAGCTGATGATTGGCTTGTTGCTACAGGAGCCTGACTAGCAACCACCGGAGCTTGGCTAGGTTGTTGACTTTCAACACTAGCTGATGCTGGAGCTTGAGATGCTTCCGGTAAGGTAGCAGCTTGTTGAGCAGTTGCTTGGGTTACTTCACCGTCATCTTTAATTACTAACTTTTGACCAACATGAATTAAGTTCTTATTGGCAATTTGATTAGTTGAAGCTAAAGAGTCAACATAAGTTAAGTCATGGCCTAACTTATAGGAAATACTTGATAAGGTATCACCACTTTGCACCGTGTAAACAGAATCAGCATTAGCAGTAGTTGCAGTAGCGAATGTTCCCAAGGCAACAGCACCTGCAACGGCAGCAGTGATTTTCGCGATGTTTTTAGTTAACTTCATAAAGAAAAATCCCATCCTTTTCATAAAATACTTTTTTATTAATTAGTTATTTATTAGTTTAAGTTGTTGAGTCCTCATATCTCTCAACACCTATTACTATACTCCCCAAAAATTACATGCGGATTACTCCGAAATATCAATTCAGTTGATTTTCGTAATACTTTGTAATAAAAATTTTAATAGTCTGTCAAGCAAATCAACCTCGGCCACGTCCTGATAGTAACTTAGGTCTAACTAACTTTTCCCCAGAATTGGCCAAAATTTGTAACATAATAATAAATAAGTCGCTGAATTTTTCTTATAAAGAAGAATTTCAACGACTTATTTTTCGTTATTAATGTTTTATTGTAACATTGCTGTAATTAACTTTAGCCCTATTCAGCAGTCATTATTTGTTTTAGCCAACGCTCACTACTAGCTAATTCTTTTAATGGATGGATATCTTCGCTAATTGGCAGTGGTTCGCCGGCTTTTACTTTAAAAGGTGCTCCAGTGACCATTTCTGAATCCCGATATTGGGTAAGAGTGGCAGAAGTTTCCTTACCAAAACCATCAACCATTGCGGTTAACTGCTGTGTTCCGCTTAAAGCAATTGTGGGGGTCCACTGAGTATTTTGACCATCCAGAAAACTATAAAGATCAACAGTAGCTTTAGTTTGAACTTGACTCGCTACTTCAAACTGCAGCGTTGAACCATGGGCTTGGTATGCATGGATTGTCCGATAGATATTTTTACTAGTTGAGCGATTTGCCTGCCGGTACGTAACGTGCGCGTTAGCTCCGACTAAAATCTCCGTCCCTTCATATGATGGTAATAACGTATCATTAACCATCCGTTCTTCAATTACCGCATTCGCCCCCGCACTGATGACAATAATATTATGGGTGTTTGCAGAGTTAAGATGGGGACTAAAGACAATTGGACGCTCCTGAGTAATTTGTGGACGCAAATATATAAACTGTCCACAGTCAATATTTGCAAGATGCATGGCCGCTAACTGGTTATCCTGCCAAAAGATGGCCTTCTCCATTAGATTTTCTTGTAATAGTGTTGAGTATTCATTAATCGCTTGTTCAAGAGGCATCGCTGTTAGGCTGTCTTCCTGTAAAGAAAGCCAACCCCTACTTACACCAGTTGTTCTCTTTTGCCAGGGATCTTCCCATTCTTCTTGACCAGGTAAAGTCGGGAATCGTGATTGCAGTATAACTGCTAGTTGACGCTTTTTCTCTAACCATGCTGGCTCTTTCTTCCAAATTTTTGCCATCATTTTCTCCTCTAATGAACAAGCTTATCCCAAATAACCACTTTCCCCGTTTGAAGAGATTGCGGAACATCAATAATTCGTTGGTTAGAACTCCCTCTAAACTGAAGGGTAAGATCCTTTTTAGCCAGCAAGAATCGACCATCGACTAGAATATCGAGGTAGTGTAGAAGTTCAAGTTTATCGCTCGACTCCTTCATTAATTCCTCCCAAGTATAACCAGACCAAGACCAAATATCCTTTTCGTGACCGAATTCTTTCCGAACCCGTTTAACTAACTTCAGACAAACCTGAGTATTAAGGAATGGTTCGCCACCCAATAAAGTCAATCCTTGAACATAACTCTGCGAAAGGTCTTCGATAATCTGGTCTTCTAAATCCTGGGTATATGGCTGTCCATAATAAAAATTCTGCGCCGCCTTGTTATAGCATCCGGGGCAGTTAAAAAGGCATCCACTAACATATAAACTACACCGGACCCCTTCCCCGTCAACAAAATTGAAGGGCTTATAGTCTGCAATATATTGTAATGAATGACCTTTTGCTAACCACTCTTGCGGCTTAGGATTGCGGGGTAATCGTGTTTCTGCCATTTCTTTTTCCTCCTATATAATAAAAGGCCGGTAGCTTTACGGGCAACTGGCCTTTTGATAATTAATTAAATTTGATCACCAGTAATATGAGCATGAACCTTATTATCCATTTGCCGCTGTTGTTCAAATTTAGCTGCATTCTTGATCATTCCAGCATTCATATGTTTAACTCGGTGAATAATTTCCTCATGCCGTCCATGAACCATTGGCCGCTGCTGAGGGTTACCAAGATAACCACATGTCCGCTTAACAACGTCACAGGTTGCTGGGTCATGGTTCCCACACTGCGGACACTTAAAGCCGCGAGCAGTTGCTTCAAATTCACCTTTGAAGCCACACTTAAAGCACTGATCAATTGAAGTATTTGTTCCCAAATAACCAACATGATCATATGCCCAGTCCCAAACTGCTTCTAAAGCTTTTGGATTTTGGCGTAAGTTAGGATATTCGCAATAATGAATAAAACCACCAGCCGCATATTTAGGAAAAGCCTCTTCAAATGATAACTTTTCAAAAGGTGTCGGATGTTTACGAACATCATAGTGGAAACTATTTGTGTAGTATTCCTTATCTGTTACATCTTCAACTCGCCCAAACTTCTTCAAATCATCTTGGCAGAATGTATCTGTTAACGATTCAGCAGGAGTGGAATAGAGACTAAAATGGTATCCTTCTTCTTTTTCCCATTCAGCACATAAATCATGCATTGCCTTAGTAATTGCAATCGCAAAGTTATGCGCTTCTTTATTATGCTCCCAATTTGACCCATAGAAAGTCGTACATACTTCATATAAACCAATATAACCTAGTGAAACGGTCGCCCGACTATTCTTAAAGACTTCATCGACACTGTCAGTCTTCTTTAGCCGTTTACCAAATGCACCATACATATAAAGAAGGGGAGCATTTTCTGGCTTAGCTTCTTTAGTACGCTTAATCCGGTAATCCAAGGCAATCTTACAAATATTCATCTTCTCTTGAAAAATTTCCCAGAATAGTTGCTTATCGCCATGAGCCTCCAGGGCAATCCGTGGCAAGTTGACTGTCACTACCCCTAAATTCATCCGGCCTGAGTTTACTTCTTTGCCAGTTTCTGGATCTGTCCATCCCTGTAAGAACGAACGGCAACCCATTGGTGTCTTAAAGCTCCCCGTTAATTCCTTAATCTTGTCATACATCAAAAGATCTGGATACATCCGCTTCGTTGAACACTCAAGCGCTAGTTGCTTGATATCATAATTAGGATCTTCAGGGTCAAGATTTAAGCCTCGTTTAATAGTAAAAGTTAATTTAGGAAAAATAGCTGTACGATGTTCCTTACCAAGACCCTTAATCCGGATCTTCAAAATGGCTTTTTGGATCTCCCGGGCAATCCAGCTTGTCCCTAAGCCAAAGTTAATGGTCGTAAATGGAGTTTGACCTTGGCTAGAATAAAGGGTATTAATCTCGTATTCTAAAGCCTGCATTGCATCGTAAATATCCTTTTTTGTCTTCTCACGAGCAAATTCTTCTCGTTTCTCTGGTACTATCCACTCTTCGGCATCCTTCATATGCTTTTCGTAATTTAGCTTTGCATATGGTTCTAATAATTGATCAATCCGATTAGCAGAACATCCCCCATATTGCAGAGACGCCACGTTAGCAATAATCTGCGACATCTGCGCAGTTGCTGTTTGAATCGAGCGTGGTGAAGAAACCCAAGCATTACCAATCTTAAATCCATGCTTAAACATCTCATCAAAGTCAATTAAACAACAGTTAGTTTCAGGCGTTACCGGTGAATAGTCAAGGTCATGCCAGTGAATATCACCACGAAGATGCGCCTTAGCTACAATACCAGGAAGCATCCGTAATCCCAATGCACGGCTCACGACTCCGGCTTCAAGGTCCCGTTGCGTATTAAAAACATGACTATCTTTATTAGCATTTTCGTGAACAATCCGTGAGTTTCGGTCGAAAAGCTGCTCTAACTTATTTTGGGGATTAGTAGCTTCGGCAAATGCTTCTTCATCATGCTGGCGATAATCACGGTAAACTTTTGCCAATTCTTCATGATTAGCCTTGACCAGTCCTTGAACAAAGAGATCCGCAATCTTTTTAGTAGTGACAGTTGTTTGATTAAGTAAGGCATCCAATAAGGTAACATAAACACTTTGGCTAGTCTGCTCGTCAGCATTGAGCGCATTTAAAACAAGGTTAATCTTGTAGGAATAAAATGGTGTAACTGTTCCATCACGTTTAACTACTTGAATACTTGTCAAACTTTTAAGATCCTTCTTATCAATTATTTGCACTTTCATTTTTATTTCCCCTCTCGTAATTAACGTTATCTATCATAGCTCAAAATACAACTTATAGGAAGTATTGACATTTGAAACACTATATGTTGTGGTCAAATTATTTATTTAAATATTCTGTTCTGATCTACCAGGAATAAAATGAGGATACAAGCAACGACGCTATTTTGAGATTATTGCGGGACCTTTTAAATCATTTATTTTTAAATTCCTATTATCACTGAATAGAATTTTTTATCCCGAAAAGCTCGAATTTGAAAACGCTAAACCTAACTTAATAATCTTAATCAATATACTTAAGATTATTAGTTATTAAAAAATAACTTACGAGCAGATAGCACGATTTGCTAGACTAATCCTTGTGCAATTTTTAGGGTAAAAGGAGTTTTTATATTTATGGAAAATGCTTTACAAGCTCGTAAGCAAGCAGCGCACCCAGGATTAATGATGGTTAGTATGCTGCTGGGAGCTTTTGTCGGAATGTTTAGTGAGACTTCATTAAACATCGCCTTGCCAAAATTGATGACCGCTTTTCAAGTAAGTACATCAACAATTCAATGGTTAGTTACTGGATATATGTTAATTATTGGGATTATCTTGCCACTGTCCAGTATTATTACTAAATGGTTTACGACCCGCCAAGTCATTATTTTTGCATTAATTGACTTCATGGTTGGGGCTTGTATTTCTGCCTTAGCGCATAATTTTACTATTTTGTTGATTGGGCGAATGATTCAAGGGATCGGAACAGGCTTAATTCTTCCACTAATGTTTGCAGTGGTAATGCAAATCTTCCCACCGAAACAAATTGGAGCGGTTCTAGGAATATGTGCCCTCGTAATTATGTTTACACCTGCAATCGGTCCTACTTTAACCGGGCTAATTCTTGCTAAGTTATCATGGCAATGGATCTTCTGGTTATTTATTCCGTTTTTATTTATTGCCTTGATCTTTGCTATCACTTCATTAGAAAATGTTGGTGAAATTACTAAGCCGCATGTTGATATACTCTCAATTATTGAATCGGCAGTAGGTTGTTCAGGACTTGTTATTGGTGCTAGTTTGGCTAGTGAAGATAGTTGGACCTCACCAACAGTTCTCAGCGCTTTAATAATCGGAATTATTGTCTTAATCTTTTACACCCATCGCCAACTTCATCTGGAAGAGCCAATTTTAAATCTTCATATTTTTAAGTATCCGGCTTTCACAATTGGTTCTTCAATCGTGATGCTTGACTTTGGAATTATTCTGTCGACGATGTATCTTTTACCGTTATTCTATCAACGAGGGCTCTTAGTTTCGGTTGCCCTTACTGGACTAGTAATGCTCCCTGGTGGAATTATTAATGCAGCTACTTCTGCAATTGCTGGTCGCCTTTACGATAGTATTGGAGCTAAACGTCCAGTTTTAATTGGTTTTGTCCTTGCCTTATTCGGTGCTTTGATGCTGGCGTTTACCACACCGCATAGTCCCATTATCTACGTTGTATGCGCGCATGTTATTTTAATGATTGGTTGTCCTTTAGCAATGTCTCCCGCACAAACTAGTGCTCTAAGTACGCTTTCTGGATTCGAATCCGGAGACGGCAGTACAATCATGAATACGATGCAATAGGTTATCGGTGCTCTTGCAACAGCCCTAGCTACTAGTTGCTTAGCTTGGGGGAGTTCTTCTATTAGTGGATCTGAAACTGTTCGCTTTACCAATGGTTTCCACTATGGCATTTACTTTGCAATTATCTTAATTGTGGTAGCACTGCTCTTATCATTCAAAATTAAAGATCGGAAAGACTAAAAAAATCCTCACTACTCATGCAGGTAGTGGGGATTTTTTTACTCTTTAACAATCTTATATGGTAAATAATGGCGGCGATGTTTAGTCAGATAATTATCCATCAACTGTTGGTAAAATTGTGGATTCACGCTTGATTGTATACTTAAAAGATTAAATTTTTCATTATCCTTTTCAACGGTATAAAGACCCGTTTTGCCAAAACCATTTTTGGCGTAGAAACGATGCCATCTGAGTTGCTGTTCGTTATTAGGTGCTTGAGGATCTGGGCGTTCAGCGCTAAGTGTAATCTGCTTTCCAGTATATCGTTCTTTGATCGCGGTTAGCGTCGCACTACCCAAGCCCTGTCCATGATAGTGAGGATCAATTGCCAGAAAGAAAATATAGGCGATGCGCTTGTTGTAGACTGTGTAGAAAAAGCCAACCCATTTTCCCTCTTCATTATAGATGCTACAAAATTCTGCTTTTCCTGCTTTAGCACGCATTTTAAGTAAAGATAATGGTAAAAGTTCATTTTGTGGAAACACGGTATTATAAACCCGCTTGATATTTTTGAAATCATTTGACTTTGTAGATATTTGACGAACTTTAATCATTTAAAAATCCCTCCATCTATGTAATAGTACCTAGAAAAAACTTAACAGACAAGAAAAAAGAGACTAGCTTTAGTTATGCTTTAAAGGATGGGGTATTTTAACAGAAAACAGAGTATGCAGTCAATAACAGTACAGATTGAAAAATTACTTGGTAATCTTCTTCATCTACATAGGTATTTTTATGAATTTATTTCGCTAAAAGCGTTATTAGGCCCAAAAATATAATCTAATGGTACGCCATACAATTTAGAAATACGTAACATATCTTTGTATGAAAGTACGCTAAAATCATTTTCCCATTTCCTTAGAGCAAGCTCTGAAATACCAAGTTTATTGGCAGCTTGAGTTTATGACATACCAGCTCGTACACGTAAATCAAGGATAGAATGTTTGATATTTAATGGCACTAATTCATTAGGCATAATTGCACCTCGTTTCAACAGTTAATACTTTATTACACTTTTGACGAAAAAAGTATAATCAATGATATGCTATAATCATCTTATTAATTTTATTGAAAATCTTAAGAAAGCTCAGAATTGATAATCATGTATACTTACGAAGATTAGCTAGTGAATATCCGCATCTTACTATTAATTTTCCCCAAAAAATATGCCAGATAATTTAACTGGGTTAAATATTGATACGAATGTTTATTTAAATCGGGCAAATTCTGATATAAAGATGTACGAAATTCTTCAAGAAGAAATTGCTCACTATAATACGACGGCCAGAGATATTGTTACCAAGGATACCCCAGATGGTCGGAAGCAAGAGCATAAAGCCCGTTCATTAGCAATGATGAGAGCAGTAAGTTTAGATAAATTAATTTATTGTTATCAGCATGATATTTGGAACTTAGAAGACATTTCTGATTATTGTAATGTAGATGTAGAATATTTATATTTAATAGATGCGATAGATAATTATCGTGTAAAGCGTGGTTTAATTTTCGCATATAAAGGGTATAGATTTAATCTCCGCAAAAACGTAAAAATTGAAAAGATGGGATGAAAGTAAAAATGAGTATTTTCAACGGTAAAGATGGATTTGCTAAAGACAAAGATAAATATATTAAAGAAAATCGTTTAGAAAGTTTAGATGACGAGGTTCTCGAATCTATAAAAGATATAGCGGTTGCTGAAAAATTAACGGGTGCCTATCCTACTTTTACAAGTAATGATACAAAAGCCCTTTTTCATGAATTACGAATGATCAAACAGCAAAATTGGATAACTATTAAGCAAAACCAAGAAATAATCAATCAATTAAAGAGACTAAATAAAAGCTAAAAATTAATCGTCCAACTAAATTGATGACGTAAAAAGCTATTTAAACTAAAAAAGCCCACTGACAGCTGCAACTGTCAGTGGACCAAGGGTTGATATTAATTGCATCCAAACAAATTCTATCAACCCTTTCATTATACACAATTTAATAATGGAGGGACAAGTATGACTTCAATAAAGAAAGTTTACGGAAAATGGCAAGCACGTGTCACTTGGCATGATGATAAAGGAAGACGCCATTCAAAAGTAAGCAGTCAATAACAGTACGTCTAGCTCTGGCTACCCCGAATCTCCTATACTGAGACTATCATCAGTAAGGAGATTTTTATGTATGACAGAACAAAATGAAATTATTACCCCAGTTTTCAAAAATAAAGCAAGTGATTTTAAGAAGCATGTTTTTACCGCACGCCCTGCCGTAAAAATCAATGTAAATGAAGTCGAATTAACTATTTTTAAGGGAACTAATTCTATTTTAGCTTCAGATATCGCCAAAGTGGTTATTCGTTATGCTCGTTAATTGGCATGATCCAGATCATATTTATTTAGTCTGCGGCAAAACCGACATGCGAAAGGGCATTGATGGGCTCGTAATGGTGATTGCCGAAAGCTATGGACTAGAATTATATAGCAATTCGCTTTTTTTATTTTGCGGTGGACGTAGTGATCGCTTTAAAGGATTATTTTGGGATGGTGAGGGCTTTATTATGCTCTATAAACGGTTTGAAAATGGCCACCTTATTTGGCCGAGAAACAGTAATGAAGCCAAAGAATTATCCGCTCAACAGCTCGACTGGTTATTGCAAGGACTGAACCCATTACCAATTCGTAAAATTCAAACTGTTCAGCCGGGAAGCTTTTATTGAGTTACCTCTATTTAAAAGAAGAATTCTTTGATATAATTACCAAAGAATAATTCAAAGGAGGTGACGTACCATGAAACAAACAGCAGAAGAACAAATCAAAGAACTTAAACAGCAATTAGCTGATGCCAATGAAAAAATTGCTCAATTAATGACAATCATTAAACTTCAGCGGAACCAAATATTTGGGAAAAAAACTGAAATAATGGAGTCCGTAGTGAATGGACAACAATCATTATTTAGTGAGCAAGAAATGGATCAACTTCAAGATCCTGATATTTCAGTCACGAAAGTGACTGAAAAGAAAATAAAGCAAGTGGTGCGTCACCGGAAAGCAAAGCAATCTGGTCAGCGGACCACTTTTTTAGATGGCTTACCACAGGTTAACGAAGTCATCTCATTAAAAGATACTAACTGTCCTCACTGTCATCAATTAATGAAAAGAATAGGTCAACACATTTATAGTCGAGAAGCTCGGTTAAAGCCAGCTGAATTATATTGTGTGAACTTGATTCAAGAAACATATAAGTGTGATGAGTGTATTAATCCTAATGGTAGCGAGGTATTAATTAGTAGCGAGATGCCCCAAAGTCTTTTACCGCATAGTTACTTTTCGAGTACTATTTTAGCAAAAGTAGCAGAATTGAAGTTTAATCTTGCATTACCGTTTCATCGTCAAATTAAGCTTTGGCAAGCCATCGGCTTACAAGTTGATGCCCGATTATTGGCGGCGAACATCATTAAAGTTAGTCAAACTTACCTTGAACCACTGTATGATTATTTACAAGGATTAGTCAAAAAAGAACCGGTAATTCATATGGATGAAACACCATTTAAAGTAATTGCTGAATCTAATGGAAATGGCTATTTTTGGGTAACGCGATCAACGAAAGAATTCAGTAAACATCAAATTACCATGTTTCATTACTATAATACCCGAGCTGGCAAAACTGTTGGACAAATTCTTGGTCAGCAATATAGTGGAGTTATTATGTGTGATGGCTATGGCGGATATAGTGATCGATTATATCCTCAAGCAAAGTTCGGGTCATGTTTAGTTCATATTCGACGTGAATTTTACCGCATTACATGTTTATTGAAAAAGGAACAATTGAAGAATTCCAAAGCATACCAAGTTTTACAACTAATGCGACCAGTTTTTCACGAAGAGAAACAATTAGCATATCACACTCATAAGGAAAAGCTAGTGCAACGTCGGTTGCACGTAAAACCCTTGATGGATAAGTTCTATGCCTATTTAGAAAACATTAACTTTCCTCAAGGACGTTTAAGAGCCGCCATTAACAATGCTTTAAAGTTAAAAACACGAGTGTATCGAATTTTTGAAGATGGCCGAGTACCATTAACAAATAATCCTGTTGAACGAGCGATTCGTCCATCAACTCTTATTCGAAAGAATAGCTTATTTGCGAAAAGTACTGCCGGAGCTCAGGCAAATGCCATTTTCTATACTTTGGTGGCAACTGCAAACCAGAACCATTTAAATATCTACAAATACTTTAAGTATCTTTTTGATCACTTACCAAACCGCAAGGACGAAGGACTTGAGGCTTATTTACCATGGTCAAAAGAAGTCCAAACAGAATGCCATAAATAAAAAGGCTCTACGTCAAGTAGTGTTGATACGCAAATATGAATTTTCGCCAATTAAATTGGTCTAGTTAGAATCGTCATTCGTGGCGGTTCTTTTTAGTTAGTTTGAATTTGGTGGCCAATAATTAAATAAATCCGCGTTTTAAATGCCGTAAAGTAACGATAACCACAGGCAACTCGTTTGATAGTTTTAATTCGATTATTAATCCCTTCGGTTCGACCATTTGAGAACTTCGTCTCAAAGCCACGCTTAATTCCCTCTTTATAGCGCGCTAAAACTTGACAACGGTGGATTGTATAATGGCTGACACTGTCTGGCCGGAGTTTAAGTAATTGAAAGAAAGTTGTAAAATCACGTTGATTGTAAGCACGCTTCAAGGATTGAATAAAATTATAGGTGGCTCTTAACTCTTGGTCATACGCTAACATTAAGTCTAAGATCATAATGGAATTAACAACGCGATTAAAATAACGTCCTTCGTAATAAACTTTTGTACTTAAATTTTCCCGATCTTGAAGAAATAGCCGCCAATAACGTTTAAGGCGCCGAGCTTGTTTCTGCTCCGCAGAATCACCTTTTCGCAAACGATTGAAGACATGAATTCGCACATGATTCATCGTATCATTAAGGTGTTTGGCAATATGAAAGCGATCATAGATGATTTGAGCACAAGGAAAAACGGTTTTAACTAGTTGATCATAAGCAGCGTTCATATCCATTACCAGATATTTTACCCGGCAACGGGCAGCACGTGTAAACTGTTGATAATGCTTAAATAAACTACGTAATCGCCGATCTTCAAGGAGTTCAAATAAGCAACTCCGATCACCATCAACAGCGATGAAACTCATCTTACCTTTAGCGCTCCGCATTGATTTAAATTCATCAATACATAGTGTTTCCGGTAGATAGTTTAAATTCGGCTTGTATTGATCAGCGAGGTCCAAAAGGACCCGCTGGACCGAAGCTTCACTGATAAACAAATCATGGGCAATATCTTTAATTGTTTGAATTCGCGTTAACCGAAGAATAATTTCACGCCTTAAATCACGACTAATTGTTCGTTGCTTTTCAAAAAGATAACTAGTCGCATTAAATGTTGTATGGCAGTCAGGACATTGAAAACGTTGAGTATTAACAAGCAACATTAATGGTTGAGCCCTAAATTGTCCATATTTGTATTTAGCTTGATAAAAACCATATTTTAAGATTTGTCCACGATTAATAACGCCACAATTTGGACAAGCACGCGGGATATAAGAAAGGGTACAGGATATTTGTGCCACCCGAACGTTTTTAATTGATTTATATTCCTAAATTTCAAGAATAAGTTAGCCACTGGACTCAAATAAATAATACTGACCAATTGATTATTGGTTGATGGAGCTGTGATATCTCTTGGTAGAAGGCCTTACGATAGATATCCATTGACGAATGTCCATTAAACATAGCTCGTGGATAGTGATTCATCCAATCATTAGTCGCTATGATCTGAGCACTACTATAGTTATTTATAGCTTCACCTTTGGTAATCTCCTTGCGGAGAAACCGGTTATTGATCTCATTGGATCCACGTTCCCAAGGGGAATACGGATCAGCATAGAAAACATGATCGTGAACTTGTGTTAACTCACTAAATTCTGAACCGTTGTCAGAGGTTATTGTCTTAAAGATGTGATAGTAAGCATCTGTGCCCATTTTCTGGCGTAAATTTATAAAGAACTGATTTACTGCATGCGCAGTTTTACCAGCAATTTTACTCGTGATATTAACTCGTGAAAGGCGATCAGTCATTACTAGTACAACACTGTCATTACCGTTTTTCTGTCCCTGAACTGTATCTAGTTCCCAATGGCCAATTTCGGACCGTTGGTCCGCAGTTTGAGGTCGTTGAGCAATATTAGGCCCTAAGCACCTTTTAGCTTGCGGATGAGTTCGATGATGCTTACGTTTAGGTTTTTCAAAGAGGTCTAAATTGGACGTACGAAGCACACCCTCATTAATCCATTGATATAAAGTTACAACCGACTTTGGGATCAGGGTGCCATCATTCATTAAATCTCGAGCCTTATAAATAACCGCTTGTGGGGAGTAATGGTGGTCGTCAAACTCACCAAGCATTAGCTGATCAGCTAATCGTAAAAATTGCTTTGAAGAATAATATAAGCGACGATGACCAGAATGGCGGTGATGTTCAAGATATGTGGCCTGACCAGCTTCATAACTATAGATGTAGTAAGAATATTCGTAAATCTTACCATTAGATTTTTGACGACGAAGTTGGCGGACCGTACCACGGTTGAGCTCGTTATTAATTGTTTGATGATTAACTCCTAATTGGCGACCAATTGCGCGATTGGAAAGTCCTTGCGACTTTAAAGTCGCAATCATCACACGTTCTTCTTTAGTAAGATGAGCATTCTTTTTATGAGTAGTCAATAAACTAGTAGACATGGTATCATTTAAGTGCGTCATTTGACGGACATCCTTTCATATAGGTTTGGTTCACTTAATATGATACCTGATGTCACGCCGAATGGCGTTTTTTATTTACCACCAACTGGGTGGCTAACTTCATTCTATAATCCACCATTGATTTATATTTAAGCCAATGATGAGGAAAATTTAAATGAGGGTCTGTTAAATTGAAGAGAGTCCTTGTATCATTATCCATGGAGGTTACCTTCTTTACTATGTGATTTGGCGATTTCATTGTATCAGAGGGCATGCCTCTTTTTTAGTTTAAAAACAAAAAATCTAGTATTGGTATAGAAAGTGATATTTCTATATCAACACCAGATATTGTAGAGCCATACAAATTTGCACCATTTTATACCATTTCTTTAAAATCAAAATTTAAACTAAAAAATAGGAGAAAGCCTGCAACAACAAGCTTTCTCCTATTTCATTAGCTTAGCTGACACTTTTGTACGAAAGCACTAATATGCCTCCGGTGGGGGTAAGTACCTAAAATTACGTTGAATTACTATATTTCAATGCCAGTTCTTCCTATTATATGTGATTATCTTAAATTACTATATCATTTTTTGATGTACATTTAGATGTACAATTTAACGGCACCCCTCAAATGAGAGATGCCGTTTTAATTTTGAACCACTTCGTTAATATGTATTATATCATTCTCCAAATAAATCAGCTACAATTGCAATGATTGATCAAAGAAGGTAAGTAAACATCTGTTTTCTTTACGTACACAAAAAAAGACTATATACTTAAGTTGTCACACAAGTATATAGTCTTTCTCGTCCATCACACCTAATAGCTGATGGATTTTTTAGTATGTAGCAGAATTCTTTTTTAAAAGATCTGTTAAAAAGTCCTCTGGAACTTCGTCAACAAGTTTGAAAGGTCGAAAGCTTAAATCAAGGGAGCGCTCGTGTTGCAATTCAACAACACCATGAATGTTATCAAGCTTTGGTAATTTTACATGCAACGGGAAATACTTCTCGTTAGATGTGATTGGCATAATTTTTACCATACCACCACATAGCTGATTAAAATCATGGTTTGATACTACTAAAGCGGGACGATATCCACTTTGTTCATGTCCTTCAGTTGGGTCAAGATTAATCTTGATGATTTGCCCTTGATGTAAGTCTTTATAAGATTCCATATAATGAAATCTCCTTTCTAAGAAATATTTTATTGCCTTCGCCGAAAGCGTACTGGCTCCAGCAATTAAAATATTTCTTTACCTTGTGGCTTACCCCAGTCAATTTCTTTATTTTTAGGCTCATTTTTGAAATATGCTTCTGCATCAAAACCATCAAACATTTTTCTTAATGGGCTTTCCTTTTTCTCTGGTGTCAAAATGATTTTATTATCTTTTACTTGATATAAAACTTTATCATCATTAGTTAATTTTAGAACATCTAATACTTTTTTTGGTATTCGTATAGATAAACTATTGCCCCACCTTGATAGGGTAAGAACTCCTTTTTGTGCAGTCACGATGCAAACCTCCTTAAAATATACCTCCAAGCAATAGCTTTATGCTACTGCACCTTTTATTATACAAGCTTCTTTGCTTTTTGTCGATACTTCCAGAAATGTCGATACAAAGTAAAGAAGATTCAAGAACATTTTCCACACAGACTTCTGCGTCGTTGCATCTAAAAAAAGCCCCAGTAACCAATAAGGCTACTAGGGCTAATTTTACTTTATTTAAATTTTAAGCTAATCAAATTGTTATCAGCTTTTGTTGCCGAAAATTCGTGAACTAATACTTCTGTTTCAGATTTACCATCTAGCACTGGCATTGTTGGGCCTTTAATTGGGTCAAACCAATAATCAATATGATTCCCCTCACCTTGCTCATTATCCGAATAACGAGCAATCACTTGCAACTGATGGCCAACTAAATCAGAAGAATAATCAAACTGGCCACTAAATCCAGATAACTCGCTATCAAAAATATCTGGGTGAGCTTGTTGAACATCCACACGACTAGCAGGATCATACTTAATCCGTTGCAATTCATGCTGTGCGGCGCTGTCGTATAGAATCAAGAAATGACGACCCAATCCTAATGACATATCAGAAGCGAACCAGCCGCTAACTTGAAGCTTATTACTAAAGACTACCGTATCAACATTATCAAGATTAGCGGCACTCTTTGTTAAGTCTAACAATGATACATAATCAACAAAGTTTCCATTGCCAGCTGCGTCATCTGTATAGCGAAAAATCAAATGCAACTTCTTGCCCTTCATTTGGTTAGTATAATCAAAGCTTGCATTAAAGCCTGAATTAACTCCATTTGGAATGTCTGGATAAACTTTAGGAACATCTGGTCGACTAGTAATATTAACTTGAGCACGACCATACTCTTGGCTCCCCTGCTCATTTGTTAAGATAGCAAACGCATATGGCTTCCCTTGTGCTTGCACAGAGGCAAACCAACCACTAATAATTAACTTATTACCATCAAAGCGGACAAAATCTAAATTCCCACCACTTGTTACTTTTTCTTCCATTGTAAACACTCCCGTAAAATCTACACTAATATCAATTTGTTCGCCCCAGGCATTGCTACTAAACTGCCAAGCGTCCGTATGAGTACTAATAGCTGGGAAGTACTCATAATCTGGCTGAGTAACTCCTGCCATTGTCGGATAAGATGCAATCCAAAGTTTGGCACCTGTTGCCTTATAAATTGCCTCATAGTCCCATAAGTCACGCATCCCCGAATATGAATAGAATACGGGAATAAAGCCAGCTTGTTTAACCGCATTACAGAAAATGATTGCTGCTAAAGTGTTTGCTGATTGGTAGCCTGCACGTTCTTCATAATCAAGGACTAATGCACTACCATGTTCAAGGCCCATCGTATTAGCTGTAGCAATAGCCGTATTGGCTTCTAAGCGTGCACGGTTGCCATCGCCAATAAAACGGCTAAAGTGATAACCACTGACTTTAAGACCGACATGTTTGGCTGCCACAATCTGTCCGGCACCATATTGGTTACGCCAATAAGTACTTTCAGAAAGCTTAATAATTGCTCCCCTAACGCCACGTGCTTTCCATTTCTCCCAAAACTCATAGTAAGTAGCTTGTGGTTGATATGCAGAAACATCAATTACTAGTGATCTAGTCATTTGTAATCACACCAGTCTTAATTTGTCCGGCTGAAATATCCTCAATCTTATCTGTTGGAATAGTTACATTAGTAACTGTTACACCGGTTTTAATCTGGTCAGATTGGGGATTGGTCGGCGTTAAATTACTCTTCTCATAAGCTGATTGAATAGCATGTTCTACGGTTGTTTGGTTTACATTAAAACCTTTATCAGCCAATGTGCCGCCAACAATCTTAGTCGCTTCCTTGAATTTGTCGTGACCAGTTAAAGCTTGATTACTTACTAAACTTGTGACAGTCGTATCAGCAAGCTTTTCAAGAACATCTAATACTTCTTTTTCTTGAAGCGTTTTTGCATGAAGTTTTTTAACCTCTAAAACCGGTTTAAGGTATTTCCAAGCAAAAATAAAAAGCACTGTTGCAGTGCCCGAAGAAATAAACCAATATGCAATATCATTAATCATTTTCATGACGATGTTCCTCCTCTAAGATGTTTAACCGTTCTTCATGTGACGCTAACTTAATATCATGCTTTGCTAATTTGTTAAGAATTTCTTTCATTCCACGATCACGTTCTTTATTATCAGTGTTCATTTGGTTAATAGTTTGGCGCAATTCTCTAATGGCGGTTTCCAATGGACCAGTGAGACCAAATTTCAACACACCCCAGAGAACTAACCCAATGCTTAAAATGCTGGCCGCATCTTCAATTGTTAAATGTACCAAGTTATCACCACCTCTTAGTTAGTTGTGAGGTAATGATTGTAGTAACTAACTAATGTATTAGCCGGATACTTTCCAGAATGTACTTCAATATCAACATCAGTTCCAGAATGGTGCACATAAGTCCCCTCAATATTAGTTGCATACCACGTTTCAATATTCTGATCAGGATTAATAATATTAGGTAGTTTGATTGCATGAGCTAAACCACCTGTGACGTCTTTATTTAAAGCAAACATTAATCGTAGTTCTACTAACTTAAATCCGCCTAGGTCTGCAATTCGGTAACAACAGTTCCAACCGTTGTTAACATGATCCCAATCATAAGCGCCATTGACAAATTGAATGCCGTCCCGTTGTTGACCCGTTAATGTTGGTAGTTGATTGGTTGTCGCTAAATTATTTGGCTTACCATTAATAATTGACCAATCAGTTGCCACAAGTAAATCATTACCATCTTTATCTTTAATATAGACTTTATTTGCCATTGTATATCAGCCTCCTAACGATTGACTTTTCGTTGTAATTCCCAGATTTGGTGCTGCAAATCGTCTAGAACCTCAGACATCTGAGTGCGATATTCGTTAAAATCAACAATTGAATTAAGGTCAGTCTCAGGAAAGACTTGATGTCTTCGTTTCTTTTCATCTTTTTGAAAGAGTTTTACTCTCGTTGGTAAGAACCCCATTCTATCGCCTCCTAAGCTGTTTGTGTTTGCAGATCATCAATAAAACATTCAGCATATCCCAATTGTGGAATTGAAGCATTAACAGAACCGATTAATCGATAAGACAAGCCAGTACTGTTTTGTGACAAGTCAAGGATCTTCAAGTTGGCCCAAGAAGTCGTTCGATCTCCGTAATGCTTGGTATCTACTTCAGCTTCAACTGAATTAACTTCCATTGCATCAAGGTGCTGCTTTAATGTTGGATACGTATGCCCCAAGACATCTACTCTTGCATCTATAATCTCGCTCGGCTGAGGAGTCTTATTAATCTGAGCCGCCCAACGAACTTCCCAGGCATCAGTAATACCTTTTAAGTACGAACTAACATAATTACCATAGTTTCGTAGAACAGCCCAGTTATGGTTCTTCTGCTCGTAGGCTTGTGAGTTTTGAAAAGGACTCGGTTCATCCCATATATCTATTCGTGGAAAGTCAGCCATCGGCTATCCCTCCTATTGTTGTGTTGAATTTGATTCTGGTTGGAGATACTCCACCCACTTCTTCTTAGCTAATTCCGTAATATCTTTGTTTGATACATTATCAAAAGTTTTTCCTTCACCTAGCATGTCTTGGGTAACTTTAATTGTTGCCATTGTTGTTTCGCCTTGGTCATTTAGGCCACTAAAGCCAACCATTGCATCTGTAGTATTACCTTGTGAGTCAAAGTCATAACTAAGACGATTACGATAGATATTCATTGTCATAATAAATTACCTCCTATTTATTTGCTTTCTTAACGTCATTCTTCTTAGACGCAGTCAGTTCACTAATCTTGTTTTGCAATTTCTTAACTTGAAGTCGTAAAACCGTATTATCAAATTCGAGTTGACTGTTTTTAGCACGATATTCCGCAATAACATCATTTGCTTCAACTTTTAAATTATCCATAATAAAATTCCTCCTAAATAAAAAGACAAGCCCTTAGCCTGTCCCTCTAATTAATTTATTTTCTGTAAACGAGTATTTTCATACCCTCTTCGCTTAGCTTTGATTTCCCAACCAAATTTAATATTAGGTTGATCAGACTTAACGACAAAACGATCATGCTCACGCTGGCAAACCCATAGATTTCCGGGACCATAAGCAGTTAAGAACACTTGGTAAGGAATATTAGTATTAACAGTTTCATTAAATAACTTTTCAATTCCAACATAGGCAACCCCGTTAGAACCAGTTTGCCCTTCGCCAATGTCACCAAAATAATATTCAGCAGTTTCATAAGCTGAAACAGCTACGTCCCCTTGTGATGTCTTAACCGCAGAGTTTTTCGCGCCATAAACGTTTACTTGATTACCATTTTCCCCCTGGCCAACATAGAAGCCGACCTCATTATCTTTTTGGATGGAAAAAATTGATTTATTGTTGCCATCATTAAGGTGAACGATAAATCCTTTTCCTCGAGTAAGGGCTGTATATTCTTTGTTGCCAACCCATTGAACTATTTCGCTATCACCAGGTCCGCCAGCAAAAGCTGATCCATAAATGTCATCAGGATTATACTTTCCTTCATCATCAATAACAATCTTAGGGTGTCCACTATTTCCCGAATTATTTGTGATGGAGCCATCCTTATTAACTGTAGCTCCACCCCAAGTCGTTAACTGAATATTCTTCTTATCAGCAATGTTTAATCCATTAGCAGAATTTAGGTAGGTGTCATTTCCAACAAGAGACATACTACCATTACGCACCCAATAGATATTGTCTTTTGAAGTTTGAAAATAGCGATCATTAGCACCGGTTTTAACAACTACTCCACTCAAAGTACCGCCAGAAATATTGTCAGCACTGAAATTCTTTACATTTAATTTAGAAACATCTAATGTCCCAGTCGTAATTTTATCGGCATTAATATTAGTGATGTAAGCACTAGGAATAAAAGCTTTGTTACCAAAGACGACGGAATCGGCATCGAGCATCAGTTTACCCTTACCATTCTGAATGCTGATCAAGCCATCACCACCGGCTTCAAGATTGATCTGACTGATTAAGTCACCTTTAGTTACCCGTAAGTTAATATCGTTTGCTAGTTGTGTAACTTTGCTGTTGAAATCACCTTGACTAACCTTCGACTGGATTGAATCTGAAAGTTGTGTAAACTTTGTCGAAGTATCATTTTGGTAATTTGTTACTGTTGACTGCAAACCATCGATTGAAGCGGTGACAGATTGAAGTTGGGTAACACTAGCATTGTCAGACGGTGCAGGCGTCCACGGCGTAGCAACCGTGCCCCGTTCAACCTTAAGGTGGTGGAATACTGCTTTCTTTCCTTCAGTATCACCAATTTGCCCACAATATATTAATAATGCTGTGGGCTTGCTTATATCGGAAATTGATGTGACAGTTAATGTGACAGTAGATCCTTTTCCTACGTCTGCGCTGTACTGATTGCTTCGTATATCAGCAACGTCTTTACTCCAAAGCGACATACCCCATTTTGATAAATCACCTTTTCCAGTTAAAACAACATCAGCTGAAACAGTTACTTTATCACCGACCTTTAGTTCAGTATTGAGAGGGAACACATCAAAGCGCCAACCTTGTGTACCGGTATTTGCTGTATCATCTACAACTATATCTTCAATAGTTCCCGAAACTAAATTAACTCCACCACCATTATTGCCATTAACAGTGTTAGTCAGATTAGTAATGTTTTCATTAATTTTTACCGATTCCTGCGTAATTAGTGATTGTACTGTGTCCGATGTCGTATAACCTTTGCCGTTAATGATGTTGTTCACATCCGTGCTGGTGACTTTCGACTGGATCTCGTTAGCCATCGTGTCGAGCCGTGAGCTGTTCTGTGTAGCCGTGTTCTTAATCGTATCAACTACAGT
Organism: Limosilactobacillus reuteri; assembly: GCF_034259105.1. Classification (NCBI taxonomy): domain Bacteria; kingdom Bacillati; phylum Bacillota; class Bacilli; order Lactobacillales; family Lactobacillaceae; genus Limosilactobacillus; species Limosilactobacillus reuteri. The sequence continues at coordinate 1,373,660 of NZ_CP139478.1, forward strand.
CTGGTCAGCCTTAAGCGCAATTGACTTACTGTTCTGATCGATAGCAGTAGAGTTTTTAGAAATTTTCCCATTAAGTGTTTCAATGTCGTTCTGGTTAGCACTTTTGACCCAAGCAGTCCACGTTTTAAGGTTGGTGTTATATTGCCGAACGTATGTTCCACCGTTATTGTCGGTAACGTACTTTTGATTAAGTCGGCCATTGCTGTCAGCTGCCTGGCCGCTAACTTCAAGCGTTCCCCAGTTAGTAACTGGATAATTTTTACCACTACCCGTGTTGATAACCGTGTAGTAGCCTGCTTGCGTAAGTGTATTGAAGTCGGGGGCTTTAACAGTTCCACGGTTTTGCATGGCTTTGTTACTTAACGCATTGAAGTCCTCACTTGATACCTTGGAACTAATCTGGTCAGCTTGTACTTTAAGCTGAGCCGTGTTCTGGTTTACTTTGCCAGACAGGCTGTTGACCGCCGCTTGATCGGCTTTGAGGGCGATTGAATTTTTATTTTGGTCAATCTGAGTTGAGTTGGTGGCAACAGTACCGCTTAACTTACTCAGATTATCGGAAAAACCCTCATACTTAGTGTTCAGCCCGTCTAATGTTGTATTGATTGTAGCAATCTGTTTGCCTTGCCCCGTCAGTGTTTTGCTGGCCGCAGCCACGTCAGCCCTGATACTAGCGGCATCACTGGCAGCATTAGCTTTCAATTGCTGAACTTCCGCTGTAGCACTATCCGTTGCTGCTTTGGCTTCACTAATAGCTGAACTTTGCGCCACTATTGCGTCACTATTAGCCTTAGAAGCACTAACAGCCGAATCAGCATATTTGACCGCTGAATCGGCTGCATTTTTCGCTTCAACAATTCCTTTTTGCGCTTCAACAACTTTCTTATTAACTTTGTGCATATCCTCCTTCATATTGGCTTGGTCATTAGTATCATTAACATTAATCCATTCACCGTCAACCATGACCATTGTTTGGACCAATTTGTCATGATTGCTAATTTTATGAGGGACAACAGCATTTTCATGATTTCCAATCACCGCTGAGGAAGCATCAGTTGATGAAGTATCTGTTGAATTATTTTTCGTTTCGTCTGAGAGCTGACTATTTTCTGCCATTTTATGTCTCACCTCCTATCGTTAAATCTTTATCAGTATTATTTGAAGAAGCAGTTTGATCAACAATCGGTTTTACCCAAATTGCACCATTTTTAACTGCTTGATTAGCCGATGGATCGTGCTGCCCATAAAATACTTGTGGGATTCGATCAAACATAGCATTTGCTAATTGTTCAAGTTTAGTTAATGACGTTTGTGAGTGTAACAATGTTGCTGGCAAATTCTGATAAATATTATCAGTTCCTTGTGAAGGATTGTATGGGTACCAGGTATAACCAACTAAAGTAACTTTAGTATTGTAAGCATGTTGAGTATCAGTCTCGCCTAATAAAGTTCGATCATCTACTTCTGGAATTGTTAAATATACTTGTTCACCCGGAATTGGCATTTCATTAGTATTCAAAACAATTTCAATTGATACAGATGGCTCCAACACTAACTGCGTACGTGCATATTCTCGCATAGCGTTAGCATCCTTAAATCTGTCATCTTGCAATATTGATGAAGCGGGGTGTAATCCCCATTCATCCTTTGAATGTTCATCCGTTAAAGTAAATGGTTGAAAATAATAATGAGTTTGCTGGGTAGTAGTTTCTGGAGTATAGCTTCCGTCGTTATAGGTTTCTACTGTTTTAATGCTTTCAGTAGGAACAGATTCTATTTTCTTAGTGCTAATCTTGGCCTGCATTTCATCATTACGGCCATACCAATCTGGCGGAAAACTATCAATAGTAGCTGTCTTACAACTCTGTCCCGGCTCTGGCTCATAAATTTGTGTATTCTTATCCAAAATCAAACAAATATGATGAGTTCCTCCGTGTGGACCATAAAAGCCAACATCCCCTGGTTTGATTTCTGATCGTGGAATTTCTCGGAAGTTATTCTCCATTGCGATCGTATATGCGGGAATTTCAATTCCAAAGTCATGATAAACCTGTGATACATAACCAGAACAATCCATCCCTGCAAATGGGTTAGCTTTATTGTGACCACCCCATACATATGGAACACCCAAATATTTTTTAGCATCTGCTTGAAAGGCTGCAGTGTTATCTTGACCACTTTCAACTTGCTCTTCACCATCAGTAATAATAGTAGAACTATCTGCACTTCCAGCTACAGAATTACCACCTGTTGAATCATCGGTTGAATACGAACCACCAACACAAGTGATCTGATTAACAATAACCGTACTGTCTTCAATCAGCTTCATATTAGTTGAATCGTGATTATATACAACTCGCCGTTGATAGTTTCTTAAAAACTGGTCAGATGAATATACATCTACTCGCTTTCCTAAAGGTTTAACAATTGTTCCAGGCCACGTTGAGATGATCTTACTAATCATATCTTTTCCGGAACATCCACCTAGATTTTCAATTTGCTGTTTTGAAAAGTCTCCAAACACATGATATGAAAAGCCAAATGGATTAGCAGTTTCATCGTTCAAAAAGAAATCCAGTACTTCATCAATAGAATAAGTTAATGTACCACTACGAACATTTTTTTGAAAAACACGACCAATCTCACTATTAACATATTGCATAGCCGTGACGGTATACAGCGAAGTTCCTGTCCGATCTTGTTCAATGTTTTTGATGATATATAGATCGTTATTAAACTCGATAGTTGATTCATTAGCAATCAACGCGAATGATGGACTGCCATCGTTATAAGCAACAAACTGGAGTTGATTAGTTTGGTTGTTCTCATATTGAACTTGAAAAGATGATTTAAGAAAACACGTTAGCGGCACCGGTTTAGTAGTATGGATTCCTTGAATTGTAATTTGAGGATTAAACTTTGGCGCAAGGTTAAACTCAGCTGGAACTTGGGCAGTGACTTCGTCATTAACCAAAATAGATCCGTGTCGCATTTTGAATGTTGCTCGAGTCTTTTCTGTATCAGCCCAGTTAAACATATCATCAATAGTCGATGAGCGGAATACTAGTCCATTCCCTTCAGTTTGATCTGCAAATAGTCGGACGCTATTACCATCAACAAACATATTAGGCCCTTCAACCCAACCAGCAATACCACTACTATGATTACTATACTTTTGAGGCGTAGGTGCAAAGTTAACCGGAAACTTTTGATAAGGGCCAAGATAATTATTTGAGCTAAATATATAGTTACCGCCAATCGTCAGATAGTAGACTCCATCTATCAAGCAGATGTCGGGATCAATCCGATAACTATTATCAATTGCTCCGTCAACAAACGTAATAGCTTGGCCCTCATTTGTAATTTTGTTAGTTTGCGGATCAAAGTCAGCAATATAATCATTTAGGATCCCGGAATCGGCATCCCCTGCACAGTAAACAATATGATACTTTCCATTTGTATCTTTAAATATTTCTGGCGCCCACAAATTTTTATAAGAAGGATCACCTTTTAGGTAGTCAAGTTTTTCGAAATTATAAAAATCCGTTGTCACATAGAGGGCACCAGTCCCGATAATGTAATATCGATCTTCTATCTTAATTAGGAATCCGTCGCGTAAGCCTTCTAGTTGTTTTAAGCGAGTTATAACTTCCCAACTGACTAGGTTATCTGAATAAGCCATGATTGGCGTTGCCTGCCAAGGCTCCTTTTTTGTGGGGTGTGATTCAAAGCCAAAGTATACATAACGATGTTGTTCTAATGCTTCTAAAACAGATATTGTCATCTGACACACCTCCTAATTAAGATAAACAAAGCGAAAATGAAATCTTATATCCACTTTGTTATAGCCATAAATCTTGAAATTATTCCAACCAGGAGCTAATCGCATCCATGCTAAATTAGTTGCATCGGTACATAGTTCACCATTGCAATAACAATACATATCATCCCAAACTAATTGATCGCTTGGCTGCAGACCATTAACATAGACTATCTCATCACCAGTAGTTTGATTAACCATATCAAATTTCCCAGTCTGCCCTGTGACAATTATTTTAAGACCATACCGTTGCGCTGGATCAATCATAACATCACTTGCATTCCAAATCTTAAAATAATGCTGGTTTACAAAATGATATTTCAAATCTATTCCATTAGGTAAATTCATCCCATATTGCCATAAGTTCTGATCATAAGTCATTAAATCATCACTATATGGTAACGACCATTTGACACCGGATGGATTTTCAAACGGGATCATAAATTGAACTACATGACTACGATCTTCAGGATTTTTAATCGTAAAGTTGCCAGCTCGTACAAACTTAACAATACCCGGTTCCGCATCACTACGAATACGATAGAGTCCTTTTTGCATGAAGAATTGAGCAATTTCGTGCTTCTTCATTTTGTAATCATACCAATCGCCGTATTTGAGATAGAAACGTGCATTGATTACATTCTTACTTATTTGTGATGTTGAATATACAGAACCATCTACGCCCGCATCGGTAGTATATGTTGTTGTTAAAATCGGGTCTGAGTCATCATCAAGGAAGTGAAGACCTGGTGTAATAGTTTCTGCATCTATTTCATCCCCATTAGGTGGTTTAATGAAAAGCTTTGGGTAGTTATATTTATAGCCAACAATATTCAAGTCTTTACCCGACACACATAATCACCTCTTTTAAATTCCTGTTAACGATTGAGCTTGAGCCAAATTAATATCACGTTGAGTTCGACGGTACCGTGCAGTTGGGTTGTTAGCAGAATCAGTCACACCAATTAGTTGCTCAATTAAACTAATAAGCTGTTGGTTCTGTGCCAATGCTGCATCAAAACGTTTTTCAAGTGGGGTTAAGTCAGTCTGATTAACTACTTGAGTGCTCTGATTAGAACTACCAGCGTAATAATCAACTACCTGACGCATTAACTGCCAAGCCCGTGTGGACTTCATTGTGTCTAGTGGAATAGCCATTTCAGCACCCGCTTCTCCAAAAATTGAAGGAGTGGTTGCAATACCACCGTTAGCAAATCCACGAGGTGCACCGGTTGGACTCCATCCACCTAAAGTCAGGTCTGAGCGCCAAGTAGAGTCATTGAACATCGCTAAAATTTGATCGAATGGTTTCCAAATATCATGGTGCCCCTTAACAGCGTACTTATTAAAAGTTCCATCAATAAATTGAAGGACCCCTTTAGATGGATGACCTTCTTGAGCATTTATATCCCAATTATTAACACTCCTTGCTTTACCGTTGGATTCATGTTGGACAACATTAAGGATATGACTAATATCACCTGCTGAAACAGATACTTTCATCTTTGCTGCAGCTTTCTTAATCATTTCAGCAGTTACTGAGCCACTATTATCATCCTCCATTTGTTCTAATTGTTTTTTTATCCAATTTTTCAAGTGTTCAGCATAGAATCCAGGCAAATTAAACTTCAAACCACTGTTAAGCGAATCAGTACTCTTAGGGGTTACATCAGCAATAAAGTGAGTAAAAAGTGATTTACCAAAGCCAACTACGTCCTTTAGAGCGTCTTCTGCAATATCTTCAAGTTCTTTGGCTCCGTTCCATAGGCCACTAAAGAAATCACCAATTGCACCGTTTGCATGTGGAATTGGCATTTGCATCATCGTAGCCAACTTATGAGAACGTTCACCGTCAAGAACTTCATCTCCCTTTTGTAAAGGTAAAAGCATATTACGCTTGGCTGGTAACATAAAGGTTTCACCAGTCGAAGCACGGTGGACCATCTCTTGATAATGAGGACCGCTCCCATCATTTAGTAAAGCGAATTGGTCATGCAAGATTCCTCCATCAGGTGTACCAGTTGCATAACTGCCAAAGCTAAAGTTGAATTCACCTAACTTACCATCGCCACCAACGTGGTCAAGAACCCAATTAATACCCTTAGCAATGTCATTAATCAAATCTTTAAAAGGCCTTGCCAAGCTTGCTAGTAAATCAACGAATTGTTGCCAGATATGTTTACCTGAACTTGATACGACACCTGCAATAGATTCTAATCGATCGTGCCAAGTGTCCTCCATTTTGCCTAGGCCGCCATTGGTTAGATCATTCAATTTAGAGTGCATATCGGAAAACTTATTGGTTGCATCCCCACGTAAATTATCAGCAATGTTACCAATCTTTCCACGAGTGTCGCTCCAAATATTAGCCATGTCACCACGCCAACCAGATGTATTAGATCTAATATCCGAATATCCTTGTCGGAAATGGTTCCTAGCATCATTCATTGCTTGTTGAGCTCGTTGACCTACAGCATCCTTCATTCGGTTAAATTCATTATTAATGTTATTCGTACCATTTATAGTCGAATTATGCAGATCATTCCAGCCTTTAGTAAATGCTTGCCTTGAACGATTCCACAGTTGCGTGTTAAATACAGCAATCCTTGTAGACATTGTTCTGTGCTGTTGAATCTGTTGTTGAACCCCTTGACGAGTTAATCGAGTGTTTAGATTCCAACCTTGCAGCCAGGAACGGCGTAATCTATTCCACATTTGTTGAGCAGACCGTTGATTGCGTTGAGCCATTTGGTTATGAAGTCTAATTTCTCGCTGGCTTGACTTCTGAGAAGTACGATTCATATTATTCCAACCGCGCTTAGCAGAAAGAGCCATGTTGCTAATGTTTTTACCAGCACTTTTAGCCATATTGCCAAACCAACGGCCAACTCTACCAGCTATCTTACGAGCACCAGATACAATTCCGTTAACAAATTTACGGAACTTAGCTGAATGCTGATAAAGTAGCTGAAAAGCAGCGATTGCTAATTGTACACCAGTAACAATCATGCCTAATGGATTAGCACGAAAAGCAAGCGAAATAGTTGTACCTGCTGTTTTTGCAGCAGTACCAATCGTTGCAAAGCTCAGTTTACTGGTAGTTGATGCAATTCTAGCCGTAGTGCCAACTTTTTGAATATTGTTAGTGGCTGCGGTTGTATTAGCTCGAACAGTAGTAGTCTTACTTCTCGGAATTCTATCTACTCGTCTTGAGAAGTTTTGCAGGTCTTTAGTAGAATTAGCTTCATTAACTCTAATCTTAGTGGTATGAAGTCGTGGAATTTTACCAACCATCTTGACAAAACCACTAATGGTATCTTTAGCAATTAAAGCTGCCTGCATCCCCTTAAAGGCTACAGCTAGCCCAAGAAGTGCCCCACCAAAAATCTTAACAGTATTCTGGTGCTGAGCTAAGAAACCAATGAATTTAGCCGCATTAACCGCCGAATCAGCTAACCCTTTAGCTAGTATCTGCAAGCCTTGTTGAGTTTGCTTATTGTTAAGTGCATCACTCAGTTCATTCAACCCAGTTGAGGATACTTTAAGCAATGGTTTTGCCAATTTGGCTTGAGTGGTTGCCCATTCTTGTTGCAGCTTGTGCAAAGCACCACCAGAGCTTTGCCCAAAAGCTTTTGAGTTCTGATCATAGTCCTTAGAAGCTTTAGCTAGCAACTGATTGAACTGGTCACTAGTCATTTTCCCAGATGAAACCAAGGCTTTAAACGAAGCTTGTGACATGCCAGATGCTTTAGCTAAAGCTGCCGTTAAACCAGGTGCTTGCTTTTCCAAGCGCCCCAAAGATGAACTTGTGACTTTACCAGAGCTTTCAACCCGTGATAAACCGCCAGCAAAAGCATTAGCTTGTTGATCAGAAAGCTTCAATTGGTCTGATAAACTTGCGACCCCTTGCGTTAACGTTCTGGTTTGACTAATGGAATGTGTCATTCCATAAAAACGGGTTTGTAAGGCGTTAACCGATTGAGCAGTTAAGTTAGTATTAGTTTTCAAATCAGTAACTTGATTAGATAACTGTTTTATTCCACCAGCACTAACACCAATGTTTTTCCACCGAGCTGCCATTGCTGCACCGACTTGGGCAGCTTGAGTACCATTGGTAATAATGCTCTTAAACTGTGCGGTCAGTGTTGAAAAACCGGCTTGAATCCAACCACCAAAAATATTGGCTTTTAAAACAGTTCCAAAGTTAATAGCACTGTCCTTGGCTCGCTTTTCAGCTGAATCTACACCCAGAATGCTATTCCGTACATAATTCCAAGCTGTAGGCTGTTTACCAAGTTGACCATCTAGTTCGTTAATTCGTTGCCGAGTCTCGCTAATTCGGGTACCCAGTTTCTGTACCTCAGTGGCTTGTTTAGCATACTGCTCAGAACTTTCTCCAAAACGCTGTTTGGTCTGATCAAGAAGAACTATCTCCCGACGCTGAATCTCAGTTAGGGAACTAAGTTTTTGACGAGCACCGTTTAAGGAAGTTTGAAGTGCTTGGTAACTTTGACCTTGAGCTTTTAATCGTTCAACAGTAGCACTTACTAGCCCTTCTTGAACACGCATTGAAGATGAAAGCTTTCTAACGCCCGAATCTTCAATATCCATTTGTTGAGCAGCACGCTGTTGTTGTGCGCGCATCGAAGCTAGTTTAGCATTAGCACGGTCAATCTGCTTCCCAAAATTAAGATATTGACGAGCAGAGTCAGCAGTTCCGACCTTTAACTTTGATTGTTGAGCGGTTAGCTGCTCAATCGTAGTTTGCATACTCTTTTCAGCCGCTTTACCAGCCTCAGTTGAAGTATCAAGCTTACCCATTGCTTCTTGAGTTGCATCGATCTGCTCCTTTAATTTCAGATACTTTGCTGCACTCTCAGAAGTCATTGAAGTCATTGAACGTTGCTTATCTTGTAACGCTTCAATTTTTCGCCGTTGTGCATCCATTGCTTCGCCCAAGCCGGTATATTTAGCTCGAGCAGCACCAGCAGAATCGCCAACTGAACGTAAATAGGCTTCTTGTGCTTTCCAAGCGCTAGTCGATGATGAAACCACTGAAGTTAGATTCTTAATAGCAGTAGAAGCTTGTACTAAATCAAGAGCAACCTCAGTTGCCATTCTAGCTTGAACTTTTTCCATATAAGAATCATCTACCTTTCTTTTAAGTGATTATCTGGACTAATCATTTGTGACTTCGTTGAGCTTGTGCGGCACGGATTCCAATAATTGAAGTAATTGGGTCAACAGGACGTTCACTCCGTTCCTTCGCTTGTAAGATCCGTGAAAGCTCGTAGTAATCTGCGTTATCAAATTGTTCAATCGACCAGTGCAGGTTAGTAATTATGTTTTTCTCGTTTACGTCAAAGTCTTCAAGCGCATTTTGCAACTCCCAAATACGCTTCTTCCAATTTATTTTTTTGAGTCAGTTTCCTCGGCGTTATCGGTGCCTTCTTTAATCTCTTTGTCTGACATCCCCATTAACCGGCTTGCTACATAGTTAGCCATTTTTTGAACATCTTCTGAGCTGAAGTAATCATCTAATTTCTCAGCATCTTGTTTTGAAAGGCCTAGTGTCTTAACCAGAAAGCTTTCCATTCGGTCAATTAAGGCAATCGCGTCGCTAAAGATACTGACTCCATCCTTGCCCTGACTAGTTGCAAGTTTGGCTGAATCTAACTGAAATTGATAAACTGACCGCATTACTTTATTAGTTGTCTTAACATCAAAAGTCTTCTTTAACTTATCAACGTGAATTTTCATTACTTTAACCTCCAAAAAAGACCAATAAAGCCGCGACGTTAAAGTTACTGTGTATTTCTTACGCGACTAAATTAGTCCAGATAAATTATTTAATTAAGATAAATGATTAAGCATTGTGAGCAGACGCTGCTGGAGTGGGCGCTGCTGAAGCAGAAGCAGTGTAATTAGGAAATAGTTCCTTAAACATTGTGTCTTCGTCCTTCCAGTCTGGATCTGCAGTTGAGTAAATTCGATACAAGTCATTGATATTAGGATCATCAATAGCCGCAAAAGTAAGCTGATCTGTTACCGGTGTCTTCTTAGTATCTGTATCAGTATCCAACTTCTTGTCACCCATCAGAAAGTTACCAGATGGAAAAGCAAAGTAAACTGAATCGTTAGTTGTCATAGACGGCGCCTGAACAACAAAGAAACCAACTGGTTTAGTATCAGCCATTTGCATACCAGTTCCCTGCTTTTCCATACCTATCAATTTTGCTAGAGCTTCCATTGGCATGTTGTTAATAGAAATAGTTGCTTGAGGGTTAAGTGGATCAGCGTAACTGTATTGAACGGTGTTGTTACCTGAAATCTTTTCAAGTTTAGAGCCGTCTAGTCCTTTTAATTCAGCACTAGCTACGCCTAAAACGTTGTGGTCAAGTTCATAGATACCGTTTTGTGATAAACCTGAATCACCGGTGGCCAAGTTTCTACCATCCGCTGTTTTCAGACCTACCCATGCTTTCTTAATACCATGAATAAGCATTTATTTTCCTTCTTTCTTTAAACTAAAAAAGGCCGCTATTTAGCAGTCTCAATTTCAAAATAATCAAAATAGTAAGTTACTGTTAGTTGCTTTGTATCCGGGTCAAATGTATGACCATGGTTGCCTATTTCACTCCAGCCGTTTTGAATAAAAAGATGTTGAAGTTGTGATTCAAATTCAGTTGGATCAGAAGCATTCAATGCATAAAAAATCTGTACTTCAACCTCTTGATTAAACGCATGGAAATCAAGATTCCCCGAAAGTGCCGGATCTGTTCTGACATCGGTAATTAAACAAATGGTGGAGTCAACGTTATCCGTTTCGCTTTCAGGAATGTTGTAAGTATAGATTTTGTTGAGCATAGAAAAAGACGCTGACTCAATTAGTGCCTTCGCTCGTTTGGTTGGCATCATAAGTCATCGCCTTCTTTTTGTATTAATTTTTGATACTCTGCTGACTCAGCCTTAAGCACATCTTCCTGTACTTCTTCAGATTGCTGAAGGTTAGTTATGAAATGATCTCCACGAATTTTTCGTGTTCCGTCATTCAAGCGCGTCATATTCATCGCATGATAGGGATTATCCCAGCCAATTGATGATACACCCGTAACGTTTCCGTCAACATCCTTAGCCTGATTAGTAATGTGATCAGCCGCGTGACCATAGGTTTTATCCTTATGAGATGAATAGTGCTTTTCACGAGTGACAGCCCGAAGTTTCTGCATGTATGCGTCGGCACCGGCCTTAGTGATTTTTGCTTGTTGCTTCGGCGTTAACTCGGTAGAGATAAGCTTAACCTTTTTCAACCACATTTGTAGGAAGTCATCCATACCTTCATATTCGGCCATTTGAACCACCTACTTTATCTGTTTTTTGGAGGGTGAGTAAATCGTACGAAATGTAATCATCACTGTTAGTAGAAATATCAACAATTTCATACTTTTCATCTTCAGAAAGCTTTACAAACATTGGCTGCTTTATCTTAGGATTATGACGAACCGCAATAATAATCTTATTTTGTAGTGATGTTCCTAATGCACCATATCGCTGGTTAAAAGTTAATTGAATCTTTGCATAATGCAATGTAAAAAGCTCTTTAAATCCAGGGATAGTTACTCCCATCGCATTTTCAGTTTCTGCAGGAACACCAAATTTAGCTTTATGACGCATCCGATACAGAGAATAACGATAATTAGACGCCATCTTTATCCTCCTTTTCAGCAAAACTATCTCTTAATCCTCGTAATTGACCAATAATACTATTAACTGTTAAATCAACAACGTAATTGGAGGTCGAAGAGATAGCTAACCGATTCTGATAATACGTTCCTGCTAGAGACATTACAGCAACTTCAACCAGCGATGACACTGTTGCATCATCATAGAAGCCGTTCACATCATCGCCAATAGCGTTATGAATGAACGATTGAGCGGCCTTGATGTATGAATTAAGTAACATATCATCGCTGTCATCATCTAAGTAAAGCATATCCCGTACACGAGGCACTAAAGGGTCTAACGCTGATTGATTTTCACCGCTCATTCTTCATTCACCTCTACTTTTGACTAGTTGCACCAGAAGCTTCTGGAGTGGTTGCTTGTTGGTTAGCAACTGTTTTAAAGGAAGCAACTGCGTAAGCTTCGCCATCAATTGGTTCAACATCAAAGCGGTCAATAACACGAATCTTAGTTTCATCATGTTCAAAGGATCCAGCTCCGATATTAGTTGAGAGTAATGACATGTCTTCACGGTCAAATAAAGTTACAGCTTGCTTAAAATCACCGTAGTAAAGTGGGTGAGAACCTGAAATATCAGGTAACCAGCGGTCTGCAACTACAGTGACAGGTTTTCCACCAATTCGATATTGTTCTGGATTAGTAACATCACGTTGAATCATGTATTGACCTTGTGCATCCTTGACCTTAGCCAATACAGCAAAACCAGATTGATTAGTTACAAAACTTGAAGTAGCAATGATTGCTGGATCGAGGGTATTAAGTTGTAAATCCTTAATATCATCAAAATTAGCAACGGTTGGCTTCTTAGAAGCAGTATCTAAGACCTTTAAAATTTCTTGGTTACGAGTAACGGTTACCTTACGAGCAATCCAAGTTGAAAGCCATCCAAGAATGTTTTCGGCAGTATCTTTAAGTAAAGTATTAGTAACAGTAGTAATACCTGCATAACGCTTAATAAGGTACTTAATTGTAGTTAACTCTGGATCGTCATTGTCACCAATTTGTGCAGTTTCATCATCAAGGTTGGCTAACGGCTTGATTTCAGAGAACTTTTCGTAAACTCGAGAACCGGTTGGTGTGGTAACTCGCTCTACATTAACCAAATTTTGCAATGAAGCGTACTGACGAACTAATGTGTGAATTGTAGTTTGGATGTCGTCTGGAATAGTCAAGCCAGCATTGCCAGCGCTAGTTTTACCGGAAGTAACCATATCCTTAAAGTCCCGTACAAACTTGTCCTTCAAATCAAGTCGCTTGTTATCCAGTGGCTTCTTGTCTTCATCCTTCATGCGGAAAACTTCGTTGGCACGGGCTTCATCAAGTTGAGCCTTAAGGGCATCACGTTGAATCTTAGCGTTATCCCGTTTTTCTTTTAATTCGGTAAATTTATCCTTGGAAAAGTTATCATCAAGGACAGCTGCGTTTAACTTATCGTTTAAGTCTGATACTACTTGGCCCTTAGCGATCCAAGCATCATTAAGCTTATTAATTTCCATTAATTTCATCTCCCATTAAAATTGCCAGTTTCTGGTCACGTAGACTAGGAGCTGGCTTCTTTTCAGTATTCTTAGGCGTTTCCACCTTTTTTTCTGGCTTAGCACTACGTACCTTAGCCAAAAGGTTCTTCACTTTACTAATTGCATTATTACTTAGAACCGGTGCCCCGATTGCATTAACTACCTGTGGTTGTGCTGAACCAGCCGAGATATTATCAGCAAAGCCCTTGTCAACTGCATCTTGAGCAGTCATCCAAGTTTCATTAGCCATCAACTGGAGAATATCGTCCCGATCCATTCCTGTTTTTGCTTCATAAGCGTTAACAATCGACTGATCGGTAACATCTAACATCTTAGAATCGTGTGCAAAATCATCTGCATTCCCCATGGAAATAGTAGAGGCTTTATGAATCATCATCTGACTGGTAGGCGACATATTGATTTCATCACCAGCCATTGCAATTACAGACGCGGCAGAAGCAGCTAGTCCTTGGATGTTAACTACCACCTTGCCAGAGTATGCTTTTAGCATGGTATAGATCTCCGAAGCGGCAAACACGCTGCCACCACCAGAAGCAATATTGACTTCAACATCACCATCACTGTTATTCAGTGCTTCTTCTACTTGATTAGGGCTAACATTGTCATACCCCAACCAGTTGTAGATCTCTGCATCATCGTTACTTACAACTGCACCCTTTACATTAATCTTGGTCACCGTTATCACCTCCTTTCGTTGATTGCTTATCATCAGAAGAAACCATCTGAACCGGTTGAACTTGTACCTTTGGTTGTTCTTTTTCAGGTAGGTCGTCTGGAAGATAGTTTGCTTGTTGCAATAACCAAGCTGCTTGATTAGCACCAAGTGTCCCGTTCTTCTGCAAGTTAGCAATTGTAGAAGCGTATTCATCGCCTAATGGATCAATTGCAGAACGTAAGTCCAAAGTGATGTTGGCATTAAGCTTATTATTTAATTCTCCGGTGATTGCTTTAGCATACCGAGATAATGATTTAACGTAAGCATTACCCATCATCTGAATAGATGATTGCTGGTCCCCTTGTCCGTTGATGATAGAGTCTGAAACACCATAGACCTTAGCAATTTGAGCACCAGTCCAATTAACTTGATTAAGTAACTGGGCAACATTGCTTTTAACTTCTAGCGGCGTATATTCTTCCAAGTCATCAAGAACGATCGGCCCATTCTTTGAGTCAGACGTTTGCTTCATGAATTTCCTTGAACGAGAAGCCTTGTCCTTATCGCTGAGCAATCCTCCGTGCTTAATCGATAAAATACCCGGAGCAAGAATAGAACGTCCCAGAGCGCTTAATGTGAGCTTATTTGACTCATCCTTAATTTGTAGTTCATTAACTAGCGCGTTTAAAGGACTAATCCCAGTCTTCCCACCATTTTGCGATAACAGTCGAATGTGGATTAAATCAGACTGTGGAACAGCTTGCATCACGCCAACTTCAGGTTCATCGAAGGTAATGTTGTAGATTAATCCAGAACCATCTTCCAAAAGAAAAGGAGTCACTTGCGAAGGTCGCAGGTACTCCCATGTCATATCAGTTCCATTTTGGTTTCGCCAACGATAAGCAAAGCACTCACCGCCTAGCAGTAGTTGCGCGAACATTGATTGCCAAAAAGCATGCGCATTGCTAGTTTGAGTTGGATTATTTAATATGCCTTGCGCTCGTGGCATATTAGCTTGCAATTGCCCATTTGCTAAATCGGAACTTAGTTGAAAAACAATTGAATAAATATCAGAGTTCTTCAAAGCAGTCCGAGCGTCTACATACTTATCTGAATTATCAGGATTTAAGAAGTGCAGAACATCAGTATCATCTGCAATTGATAATCCCGGACTAACCTTTTGATTAAATAAAGGCAAGATCATTCACCTCCTTTCAATGAAGGTTAGCTATCTTCTCCGATAGATAACCAAGTATTATCAAGCTAATAGCAACACTAAATATTCCAGCAATGAAACTTAATAAGAAACATCCCCAAATAGCAAAACACATCGCACCGAGAAAACAAATAACATCAAAATACTTCCAAATACTTGTAAAAATGTCTTTAATCATCGAGTAAACCACTGTCCTTACTTTCAAACCATTTTTTAACTTGTTCTGCAGTCATTCGATCGACTTGCTGGCTCTTATCATTAGCAATCCCAAAATCTTCAAAGTGATACATTCCTTGGTAGAGTGCGTCAATAATCGCATCGACCACGTCAATTTTAAGAGTTGCCTTTGCTTTATCGACTTGAATTCCAATTTTGTCTTCATAGATTTCAGCGTTGATTAACGCCTTTTCCATGATTTTATCGTCTAACCGACTGCAGTTGCCTTCAACAAATAACTTCTGCAAGAACTTCGTTGGGTCTTTCAGTTCGCTAGTCCGTTGCCGAATTGCTTCAAGCGGAAAATCAGTGTTGATATCCATTTGCTTAATTGCGTTAGTAGCACCCCAAGCATCATAACCAAAGAAAATTACGTGCAAGTTATTTTCTTCAACATAGGATAATAACCAGTGATAAACCTGGTCATCATTAATTAATCCTTGTGGATGACTGGTAATTGTACAGTAGCCTTTCCTAGCTAATTCACGATATTCAATTCCATCTTGCTTTTCCTTAGCTTGAATTGAGCCGGCTTTTTCCCAAGGAATGAAACTATGTTGCTCAATGTGCCACTTTTGCCGTCCATCCCCATCTTGATAAGGATAGACAAAAGCAATTGCGGTATTATCAGAGAACATCGAGTAGTCAAACCCGATATAAACGTCACGACCACGAATATCAAAACTCGGAATAATTGCTCGTTCAATGTCAGATAGTTTCAAGTAGCTATTAGTTGCTTCCTGCAACCAGAGGTTAAGGCTCTTGTTTTGAAAATCATGAATAGCCCCAGTTAGCATATCTGAATCACGTTTATCACGAAGCCCTTCTAAAAGCACATCTTTTTGCCCGTGAAGGTAAAGCAGTGGGTTTGATTTGTACCATGTTTCTTCTTTAAAGGTCTCGTCTAAGCTATCTTGTGACCAGATTAGTCCCAGCATTCTATCACCGTCACGGCTATAGTCTTTCTCCATAATTTGTTGAACAACCTTTTGGTCA
Organism: Limosilactobacillus reuteri; assembly: GCF_034259105.1. NCBI lineage: Bacteria > Bacillati > Bacillota > Bacilli > Lactobacillales > Lactobacillaceae > Limosilactobacillus > Limosilactobacillus reuteri. The sequence continues at coordinate 1,389,844 of NZ_CP139478.1, forward strand.
CTGTGAAAAGGGTATGTCGGATCTGGATAAGCCGTTGAAATTTCAATATATTGATGATTAGGAATCTTGGATTGCCCAGACATAATATCCTCTGAGCCCTTACGAGTAGGCACGTTACCAATCTCGTCGAAGATTGCGGTTGTAAAATGCTTGCTATCGTATTTGTCCGCGTTCATCGACATTGGCCACAAGTTATTATTAGGCTTTCGCATGTTAATCCCACTATGATCATGGATCACTATATCCTGTTCTTTTGCTAAGGTGGCAAAGACAGGTTGGGTTGCAATAATCTGCTTCAACATGTGGTTGATATATCCGTATAGCTTACCGGTTTGATCATAGTTTGATGCAGTAACCAAAAAATCTTGGTTAGCCAGTCCCATTGATTCAATTAAAAAGCAGTAAGTCATATAGATAGCCATTAAGTAAGTCTTACCCTGGCCACGAGCGACAGATAAAATCACACGAGTAAAGCGTTTGGTTCCTAGGTCATCTCGCCAACCAAAAATTAAGCAAAAAATAAATTGCTGCCAATCCATTAGCTTAGTTGGCTTGTCGGTGTCAACGTTAGGCGCTATAGCCGCAAATTTGAGAATTTTTTCCGCTTCTTTTAGGTCGTAGTGGTATCTAAAAGAGGCTTCTTCTGATCTTTGCAAATCTCGTAAATGTCGGAAAGCGGCCAATTTGATTAGATAGCCGGTCACAACTTCCTCATTCAGCACTTTAAAAGCATACTTTGTAGCTGGATCAGTGTATTTCTTACGAATACCATTAAAATCAATACTGTGATATGCCCCTAGTACGTCATGGCTTTGCGTTAAATCGATCATACAATTCCGGCCTCCTTAAGCTGTTCTGCCGTTGACTTTTCTTTCTTGTGACTAGCAATACTCATCAGCTCTTGTCGGCTCTTAGGTGACAGCCCTAATTGAATACCGACTGAGTTGAGCTGATTCAACGCATCTTTCATCGTGGCCACCGCCGGGTTCTTTCTAAAGCCCGCAAAATCCTTACCGACAATTTTCCCGGTTGAGTCCTGCAAAGAAGTAAAAATCTTCGCTTGGATCCCGTTATCTTGAATGTCCTGATATGCATTACGATAAATTTCGTAGTTTGCACAGTATTGTTCGACTAAGCCAACGTCGATTCGTTCAACTCGTCCAGTTGATTCTAAAAAGGGCACGATTTTACGCCAACAGGCACTAGCTAAAGTGCCTAAATAATGCGGTGGTGTAGCCGGCAAATGCCCGTTATTCTGCTGATAATAGACCTTTTTAGCCATTCAATGCCCTCCTTTCTGCTCTGGTTAGCCCCCCCCCCCCCCGGGTCAAAAAATTTAAAAATTATCGCTTGCATGAAAGAACAGTCCAATGTGTGCGCTCTTCCAAGCCCAGTGGTAAGGGGGGGATGTTTTTATTCACTCTGTTTTTGGAAAAAGCTTTTTGATTTTTGAAACTTCTAAAATTTCTGGAACGTTTTTTAGTTGATTGCCTTTCCCAGTTCCGTACCATGAGCGTTCCCAGTCAGTCTTTAATCGGTGACACTTACGACAGATGGTTGCTAAGTTATCAAGATGATCTTTGAGTTGCTTGTCATACTCAATCGGTACAATGTGATCGACAGTCTTGCTGTTAGGTTGACCACAGTACTGACAGACGTAGTGGTCACGATCAAGTGCTTGTTGTCTTAGTCTTACCCAGGTTGTTGTTCGATAGAAGTTGTACTGTTCACTCTTAACATCGTTACGATATCGAGTGACATGGTTGTACTTATGTTGATACTGTTTGTCATGTGATCGTGCCCATCGTTGCCTGTTAGCTAGATACTCTGCTTCATGTTCATAATGCTGAGTACAATAGTGATTAGGGAACTGTACCATTGCATGACAGCCAGGTTGCCTACAACGTCTAAACCTAGACATACTTAATTACCTTAGCAATTACATAAACGGTCTCATAAGGTTTATTACTATCACCATAGACAATAGGTTGAGTCACAGGTACATCAACGCTTTGACCGTGTTGAAAGCCAACAACCTCCACATCATCATATTGTTCGGCTAAATCATTGAGCCATTTCTCCATTCCAAAACTCATTGGGTCTTTATGTTGACGTTCAGACCAATCATCTTCATATACTTTGAAACCAATCTTCTTTTTAATCATTGTTATTTCCTCCTGTTTTATCTCAGTAATCCTCCATCATTGCTACCACAAACGCTACAATAAAGAACAGCAACCACAAACCAGCCAGGATTAATGATGGTAAGAATACCAACCACCAACTCCACGTAACTAATCCAACTAACTTAGCGGCTACGAACAGTGCTGTTAGTATGATTGCTAACCATTGCATTATGTTTGCCTACATCGTCTAACTCTTGGCATATCACCACACCACCTTTCTGAAAAAATACGTGTAAAATATGTATAATTGCATTGACACACGTATTGAATACGTGTATTATAATAAGTGTTGAAGGGAAGTGAAACATTTGGTACAACGTCGCAAGGTTGAAAAGAAATTCAAAGATAATGGCTGGTACTTCGTTAGACATGGTGGTAATCACGACATTTGGTCAAACGGTAAAATTAAAACCCAACTGCCACGTCACCCGAAGTTTAGCGATAAGCTATACAATGCTTTGATAAGAAAATTCAACCTAAAGTAGTAAAGCAAGGCTCTTAATTGAGCCGAGCTTTTGTGTACCAAAATTAAGGAGGATCACTATGGACGACATTAAAGTATTTCCGATTATCATTACTAAAGACGATAACAGCGACTACCCTTACTTTGTCGAAATTCCAGATATTGACGGAATGACTGAAGGTAAGTCAATTGCAGATGCAATGGAAATGGCAAAAGACTACATTGGTACTTATTCCCTTGAAGATAAGTTACCTGAATCAAATACCAAATTGCCTCAAGCTAAAGATGGTGCAACCGTTACTCTTGTTACCATTAACGTTTCAGAATACAAGCGCAAGCATGATAACAAAGTAATTAAGAAGACTATCACCATTCCTAATTACTTAAATGAATTAGGTAAAGAAAATGGTATTAACTTTAGCGAAGTAATGACGACTGCGCTAAAAGAAAAACTTAGTGTTTAATATTTTTGTGTATTTTAAAAGCCGGCAAGCGTTGACCTGTCGGCTTTTTCTTTGCCAATTGTTTCCTAGTGCGTTCAGCATGAGCTAACATATACAATTCAGCACCGCTGCTAACAGTGCCCCAGTTCTTGTAATTTCTCATAATTATCTCCAAACAAAAAAGCCAGCCGTTAAGCTGACTTAATCATTATTTTTATCCTGAGTTTGCTTAGCAATATCATCATTACTAGAGAGCACATTAATATTACTCATAAATGATCCCACCAATGTTAAAAACGATGTTGCTCCAAATATTGAACCTATTATTTGATGACCTCTTAGTATCAAATAAAATGATCCTATCATAAAAATTAAGCAAACAATCACTAATAATATCATTGATGCCCAAGCTAAACGCCCTCGCCTTTTTTGACGAGCGGTTTCCAAGTGACGTCTGTGTCGTGATTCATCCAGTCCATTCTCGATAATCTTTTTGGCAGCATTTGGATAAAGAGCTTGATATCCAGCCAAAATCTTAGGATGGGGAATAGGGCCACTATACATTTCCATTGTAGCAATAATATCTTCTTGCTGTTTTTCAGAAAGTGGTAATTTCTTTACTTGATCAATTATTTCTTGATCATCTTTACTAATTTGTTTCTGCGTATTGTCTTTATTGGTTTTAGGTAAGTTATGATCTTGCTTCTTTTCCAAAAGAAATTAATCCTCGTTTCATATCATTTCCAACCTTTTTCCAATCGCTATTAGTGAAGCCTCCATAAGTTTCGTTTAACGGCTTATGCGATTTAAAGTGATTAACCCCAATTACTTTTCCAAGGATGTTTGGAAGCATAATAAGATCATTAACTGTCTTTATTGTTAAATTAAAGAAATCTTGCATTTTAAAAACCTCCTTACATCTTTTAACAACTATATATTACCATATCTGGTTATTTCATATCAATTTGATATGAAAAAAACCGATTAATCATAATACAAAAGGCCAGCCTTAAAGACTAGCCTAAGGTGAAAATAGATAGTTTAACGTCATTGCGGACAATGCTAACGAACAGAATTGAACTGTTATCTTCACGTTGAAACGGAGCAATGGTGACGCTCTACCGTTGAGCTACGTCAGCATAATACAGAAATGCTTGCATCCACTAATCGTTTTTGAATTTTGTTACTCTTTGCATCTCTGTATTACTATCACGGCTGGACAAAAAAGTACTATGTAATTACGAAAGAGGAGCTTTCATCTCCTATCATAGTTAATTTAACCGTGATAAATTGCGAACATTGGGAACTGCCCCCACGAGCAATTAACTCGGTATCTAATCTACGTATTCGCATAATTAGGACCACACAATCACCGCACCCGGTCGTAGTTTTCCGCCTACTCCTGTAACGGTATTGTTGTCCTTAATTGTTGTAACCTGTTAGCCGTTGAGTTAGATTACGTACTCTTCTGCTGATTATAGCACGGTTGCTACGAGACTATCAGAGTAGCATGTAAATTTAATGATCTAAAGGAGATTTTTAAGACGTACAAGCCAAATTTAATTGTTACCGTAAAACTTGTAAATGATAGTCTCAACGTGGATTATGGTCTCTGCCACCATCGCGTCGGCTTGGTTACCGGATTCCACACAGTCTAACAAGACCAAGTTCTAAACATTATCGATCTAAAGCACATCTAAAACTATCATGGAGTTATCGTTATTTTTTCGACAATACTATAATATCACCTTGAACTTCCCATTTTGTTCCCGAAAAGTTCCTAATTTGTTCCTGTTTTATTCCCGTTTTGTTCCTGATTTGTTCCCGCTTTTTCGTCATCGTCATCAAAATCGAGAAATAAGGGGAGAATTTCGAGGTTACAATTCATTTGCATTGAGATTCGATCACAAGCTTCAGCAAACTCTAAACAAGCTACCTCATCAGCATTTTTAAAGGTTGAATGCCCCAAGTGATGATTAATATGAAGTTTAGTTTCTACGACTGTCAATTGCTTAACATAGTGCCAATTGAGTATGTCTTGGCTTCCTACGCTACAAGCACTAATCGCTTTCTCAACGGCTCGCTTTGCTCTTGCACATTCAGCATAGTAAATCATCATCTTTTCTGATCCATTGCCTTTACGTGATCCATGAATACCAGTCACATCATTTTTTTGCTCTTTGATCCCATCGTTCCAAGCATTCAAACGAATCTTTTGATATTTCTTATCATTATTGAAAAAGTTACGGACATTTTGAATGGTTTTCTTCTCATTTAATTCTGGAAATAACTCCACGATATTTCGCTCCCCTTGTGATATAATAGTTTTGCTTATTTTTATATCTCAAGGGCGTTCTCACAGTAGAGCGTCTTTTTTATGTTACATAGAATGCAAATACATGCAACCATATTGTTAGTGTTAGACAACACATATCTATTCTGTAACCTTGCTATTTGTGTCTTTCAAAATGTCAGATAATTTTTCTTGCATCAAAGCCGCTTCTACATCTGTGATTCTTAGTTGCCTGTATCTACCTGCGTTACGAAATAACACTCCTATGTGACGATAGTATTCTGGTTTTGATAGCCCTGTAATCTCTAGAATAGTAGACTGTTTAGCTTCAATTTTCCGCAAAATATAAGCTTGAGCAAAAGGGTTATTAATATTGTGCTTGTGAAAATACTGCTTAATTCGCCATTCGGATTCTTTAATCCTTCTAGCTTCTCGTAACTCCAAGTTTTTGCGAAACTTCATAATTTCTTGGAGTCGCCAATCACTGGGTGCTAGTACATCTTCTGGCATTTCGGTAGCTTCACCCCACTCGCTATTCTTACTTAATGAATTCATTGCTTCAGACAGCCTTTTAGGAATTGCCATTTTCTTTTCCTCCCGCTTTAATTTATTTTCTTCTCGCCGTTGACGTTTCTTGCATCGGCGGTTTTTGCTTTTGCTCTTTAATTTTACCATTACAGTCGCTCCTTAATCTCATTAATTCTTTGTAAAAGTACATCAGCGTATACTTGCATAGCGTTGTACTGAATAATCATCAAGCGCTGTTCTTTATCACTCAGATGTCTGTACTCTTCTGTATCCATGAACTCATCTAGTCGATTCATTCTATTGAAAATTATCCAACTTTACTTTTTGGATAAAGTCATTGAATATTTCTTCTTTTGTCATTATTCTTCCTCCTCATACATAACAACGCAATCAAGATAAAAGTCTCTAAGAATATTATTTACAAATCCACCAGTGATATTAGTATCCACCATAGGATAAGGCTTAATATCAATTACTTTCTTATCCTTAATAAATTCATTTACGTTTTTATCAAATTTTTCTGGATCAGTTGCATGAATATAATGTACTTTCATTATTCTTCCTCCCCATCATCGTCTTTGACCTCTTCTTTCATTACATCAATTATGGATGCAAAACGTGGATAGTCTTTCTTTAATTGTTCTAGCTGTGAGTTGGTAAAAGTATTTGTAGCATTTTTATCGCCCCACATATACCAACCCATATTAGAATCAAATTCTATATAATTTTGGTTACCATCCTTGTCATCAATCCAACGCAAATAATACCTCTTTTCAGAAAAACGATCTTTGACTGGAGTATCCTGTAACTCTTTTACGAGGTTCAATATGGTCCGTAACTTGCAGGCATCAGTGTACCTCAAGTATCTCCATTCCCAGTCCAAGTCCATGCTTTTTGAAGTAACTAAAAATGCCAAAAAATAATAGTCTTGGTAGCTAGTAGTTTCTCCATCGCAAATGTAAATACAGTCACCGTCCTTTTTTGCATACGCTACTTCGTTTACTTTTTCGATAAATTCCTTAATCTTCATCTTTGCTGACCCCCTAAAAAGGTAACTCTTTATAAGTTGTTTTAACGTGCTTTATAATTCCATCAACGTGTTTGTATTCGTGAAAGGTTGGTTCAGGCTCCCCTATATGCCAATAATATGCACTTAAAGGCTTTTGACCCGGTTTTAAATCTTCATACCAACCATAAAAATGTGGCTTGAGTTCATACCATTCGCCCTTTGGATAATCTTTGCCAATTGGAAACCACCGATATGCACATTCATAGCCACCATCGTATTCGCCATTAACATCAGGTACATTGCTACCTGCAGGCCAGATTTCTTTAGTTGGCCATGATTTATACCATTCGCCATCAATGTTCCTGACAATTTTATGAGGAGTTGCTTTATAACCCCTAATTATCTTTGGATAAATCATTTTCGCTTACCTACCTTCACTCCATATTCAATTGATTCAATATCTTTGTTTGTCCTCACTACCATTCCTCTCGCATCTTCCCGGCAATGAATGCCAAAATAATTACTAGCACAACCGGCAATAACACCCATCCACCGGCAAATTTCATTGTTGTTACTGTGATCAGCACAATTGCAAACCACAGAAACGCATATAACACACTATCCATTTTTCTTCTCCCTAAATTCATCCAAGCTAACACCCAAGGCATCGGCTATTTTGACCATGTTTGTAAAGCTTGGCTCATGCCCATTCTTGTAATTTTGCATAGTATTCAAACTAAGCCCTGTAATTTTTGCTAACCGATAAGCTGAAATATTTTGCTTATCCATTTGATTTTTTATTAATTTCCACAACATTAGGATTTTAAAGCCTATCAAATTCTTCTTTTGTCATAGGTTTTTTACTAGCCCGGTCTCCTTTCGAGGAGGCCTTTTTTATTACAAAGTCGTACTCTTGTAATTCGTAATGATTAGACCGGCGAACCTCACATAGCTCGTACTCGCCAGTTAAAACACGGCTAATAAGTTCTAATAAAATTTCTTTTTTGGTCATTATTCTTCCTCCATAGTTTTTGAAACCATAGCCAACCAACTCTTCATAATTACGCCCTCCAGTCAGGATAACCATAGCCGACTAATTCTTCATCAATAGTTTTAATAGCGTCCTTTACACTACGAGCGCAGCAATGAATAATATGATGTTTCATTAGTACCCGATGAAAAGCCAACTGATCTTGCCTTAATCGACCTTTTTCATTTTTCACTTCAATGTAACAAACTTTTCCGTTTGACCACTTAAAGCAATAAAGATCAGGATGTCCCGAAGGCACACCAGCGCTGAAAAATCTCCCATCGGCGGTTTTAACATTACCAACGTTCACCCGGAACACTGTGCAATGATGCTTTGACAATGCCACCCGAATATCGTTTTGAATTTTATGCTCACTAGTCATTAGAGTTTTCAATGTCCTCAATGTTGCCAAGCCGAGTCCAAACGTTACGGTGTTCTGAATCTTCAAAGATCATTATCTTATCTGGATGATTGATCCACTCATCAATAAGATGATCAATAGACATCCCCATTGGGGTTTGTGCTTTGCCTTCTAACCGATATACTTTTCCTGACTTCATACGTAAAATTTTTTCTTCCATAATTCATTCCTCCAGGTTGTCACTAGGTTGCGACTACTGTAAACCACTTTGTTCTTACTCTCCCAAGGGATTAACCCTCGGTTGCGAGGTTGCGACTTAGTTTCAACTTTATATAGTACTTATATACTATATATATATATTATTTTTTTATTATAGAAATAGTGTAGTAGTAACAACCTATACCTTATAAGTGTTGATATGACAACGTTTATAAGGGTTGTCACTAACCGATTTTTAGTCGCAACCACTGTCAACTAGTCGCAACTCTTCTATATCCTCTACGAGATAATCCTTTAACTTTCTTACTTCCTGCTTTCCAATCGTTACGATATGGTTTACACTAAGTTTACACTAGCAAAAGTGTCTTCACCCTTACTCTCTCAACACATTAGACTATGGTTTACAGGTTTACACTTAGTTTCAACTTTATATAGTACTTATATACTATATATATATTATTTTTTTATTATAGAAATAGTGTAGTAGTGTAAACCTACTATAGATAAGTGTTGATATGACAACGTTTATAAGGGTTTACACTACTTGATTTTTACTGTAAACCAGTGTCAACTACTGTAAACTTTTAACTCTTCTATATCCTCTATGAACGATATTTTTTAATTTCTTGTATCCTGCTTTCCAATCGTTACGATTATCCATGACATACTTAATTTTCTTCGCTAGCGAACGGTTACGGACTAGATTATCTTCTCCTAGTTCTTGAGCTATTTCAGAACTTTCAATCCAGTCATCAGACCAGGTACTTAATACCCGTTCAATCTGGTTTTCTGTTTCATCAATGTACATGAATGACTTCCGGTTATCTTCAATTAGTTTCTGTTGTTCTTTGTTGAGGATGAAACTAAAACCGCTTTTGTAAAGCGCTACTGCTTCTCCCCAGATTCTTGCTACTTCTTCATCATCTAAATCAGTTACCGGATTAGCAACGGCTCGACTTTTATCAGCCATATTCGGTAAGAATCGCCGTTCACCAGTTTTATCCTTTAAGTAAGTTGATTCATTAGTTGTCCGGGCCATGACAAAATTCTTTGGTCGGCGAATTGTATGTCGACCATAGGGTGGCCGGAACTCTAACTCCTCAGCTGAAACAAATTTCTTTAGATTTTCAAAGTCTGAGTTATTTGTTGCTGTCATTTCATCGTCGTTAACAATTAAAGCTCGCAACATGTTTGCGTAATTATCCTTGTCTTTGAAATCAGTAAACTGGTCTGTATACCAGCCGTGTGCTAATTTTTTTAACAGTGTGGTCTTACCTACTCCCTGTCCTCCAACTAAGTCAAACACCCAATCAAACTTACTATCAGGTTTATAAGTTTTCATGACTGCACCGACTAAAAACAATTTAGTTTGAAGTGTTGTTACTTCACTAGTTGGAACACCTAAATAAACTGGCAGAAAGTCCTTGATTCGTTCTTTGTGATCCCAATCCTTATAGCATTGCTCCATGTAGTCTTTAACTGGATTGTAAGGGTGCTGACGAGCTTCTACTGTAATTCCCATAGTGAGCAATCGCTCTTGAAACATGATGTTATACGAGTCTTCTATGTAGCGAAGAATCATTGCCATATAACTATCATCCATTTGTCCTTTTTCAATGAATAATTCCGGAATATCTCGGACAACATCAATTGAATAAGCAAATTCATTGTATTTGAAGGTGTCATGAAGAATGGAATCTTGGGAAAGAATCAAGCCAATATTTTTAAGACTGTTAGATTTAGGATTGCCTTGACCGTTTAATTCAAACGGAATTGGCTTTTTTACAATATTATTCGTTGCCACTCTTTGCACCTCCATTTCTGATATCTCGTTTTACCATTGATCTAAACGTCCGATTTACTTCTTCCTCCGGAAGTGGATCGGGCGTATTTTCATTTGCCATTAAAGCTAATTGATAAGCTTCTTTTTGGTGTACTCCCCGAAATAAAATTGCTCCAACCAAACCTGCTAACGTTTTATTTCTCAATCCTTTATCGCCTAAACCATTCGCAATTGTTTCTAGTAAATCAGTGGTTGAATTACGTTGACGAGGCTTTAAGACTAAATCATCGGGACTACTTCGACGATTACTGGCCCGCATCTGGTTAATATTTATGACTAATGATTTTGGAGCAGTTACAATAGCATGTTTGTTTAACCATTTATAACCTTCACTCGGTGCAACCACTACATAGTTATTAATGTGTGCTTTGACATCTACACCAGGAAGATAACCAATTAATTGATTTACCTTCATATCATGACGTTTTAAGTAGAACCATTGTTGACCACCATGTCGGGTAGTTTGCATTAATGTTTCTGGATAATATTCAGATGGTTGTTGTTCTATTGATTTCATACCATCAATTTCACCATCATGGTTGCGGTCAATATCAACAACAAAGAATTTATCTGTTCGTAATGCAATTTGTGCGTATGGATGTTGCCTCCAAATATCTTTAATTTGTTCAGCTGTCAGAGGTGGCTTATTCGCAAATTTAATCAATGGCTGTTTACCAGCAACTGGGAGGACACTTAATCCTTTAGCTTGGTAAGCTAAGGCATAATTAACTAAATTTTTCATTGTTGCCTCCTTAACGGGCTTCCCACCCGAACGGTGTTGTAAGTTCACTGACTCAAAATAATTAATTAAAATGGTATTTGGTCATCACTAACTTCTGGTGTAGCTGGTTGTTCAACTGCATCGAAGTCATAATTGCGGTATGGATATTGAGGATTTTTCTTGTTATGGCGTACATCCAAGTGCATAGTCATAGTCTTACCAACCGTTTTTTGAAATACCTTAGTGAGGTTGGCATAAATCATCGAATCATCGTCCCATGCAGCATCTGGAATTGTTGTTCCCAAGACAGCAGCTAACTTCATAACCATACGAATATTAGTTTCAAGAAACGGATTTGGATTCCCCTTAGCAGTGACTTCATCTAAACCAATTCGAAGGAATTCTTTACTGCCGGCATGTTCACCTTCTACTACTTCAAGGACGAAACTTAATTGTTCCGCACCCCAAGGAGCAGTAGAGTCTTCTACTTTTGTTACCGCAACGGTGTAATTACCGCTTGGTAGTCCCTTAAATTCATTGATTGAATCGTTCTTTGCATCAAAATTCTTAGCTACATTGTTCATTGCATCTCGTAAACTCATAATTAATTACCTTCCTTTACATTTTGCTTTTTAATTTGATTTACAATTTCGTTTTGTTCTTTTGGTGTAGTGGTTCTTGGCTTGTCGAATACACCGTTAACATGTTCTAACACTCGTAAAATAGTTGGGTCTGTGATGTCTTCTTTTAAGTAGTGAATTCGCCGATCCTTAACCATGCGAATATATCGATCACCAAAGCGTTTAGTTTCAATCACTAAATCACAGTTACCATTAACCACGTTGTAGTACTTCTGCTTCAAAGATGGTCTTTCGTCTGTTCGTCCTGTAGCCTCGTCTGTTAGCATCATCAAACGACTGATATAGATGGTGTTCATTGGCAACCCTTTCAATTCGGTCACAAACGCTTGAAAGACGGTATTGAATTGGGCATAGCCTTTTCCATATGGAACATCACCTAATGTTTCAACCTTGTTGTCATAACAGATAGCTTGCTCAATTAGAGTGACAACATCATCAATCACATCAATAACCACTGTCTTATATCCGTGATTTTCCGTACCTAATGCAAGAATGATTTCATCTAATTGGTCAATCACCGACTTTTTAAGCGAGCCATCTGAATTCCGTACATTTCTTAATTGAATTGATGGAGCAGTATTCATCTCACTGTTACCATCGGTATTGAGAAATAATGGACTCGGAAACCGTTCTGCCAGATATGATTTTCCTGACATCGTATCGCCATAGATAAAATAATTCCGTGGTATTCGCCGCGCCTTTTGTGGCTTATTAGGCGGTAAAATACTCATAATTTAACCTCACTTTCTTAATAACCCATGCTTTTTTGCATAATAGTAAGCCCAACCGGACTTATAGCCATGTAGCTTTCCATAGGCTTGTATTTCCTTTAGATTTTTCAATTCACTCGGCCGTTTGCCAGCAACGTTTTTCATGATTGTTGATTTTTGCAATTGTTTTACAATTCCTAATCGTGACCGAGTAACTTTCTTTAACTTAACGTCATCAACTACTTCTAGTTCTTTTTCTTCTCCTAGTCGCATCCCACAGTATGGACAACTGTCACCAGTTCGATAGAAAGAAGCAAAGCAACGTGGACAAACAGTTACTGATTTAATTACTGTCCCCAAAGAGGAACGTTTGTTTTGTTTGCTAACCCCCTCAAGTGACCATTGTCTTTTGTCGGTTGGTAATCCGAATCGCTCTACATTACCAACATGGTCAATAATGACCGCTGTCTTACCTTCACGTGGATTCATGGAACGCATCGCGAACTGTAAGTACAAAGATAATGATTGAGTTGGTCGCATCATAATCACACAATCGACATTTGGTAAATCTAAGCCTTCCGTAAATAACTCGGCATTAGTTACTATTTTTATTTTGCCTGCACGATAATCTTCAATAATTTGTTTTCGCTCATCTTTTGGTGTCTTTCCTGAAACTGCACGGGCACTAATCCCATGACCATTAAACGCTCTAGCTAGCCGGACCGCACTATCGACGTTATAGGTATATGCGATAGCTTGCATCCCCTTAGCCAATTCGTGATAATGGCGAACGGCATTTCCATAAATTCGTGGTTTCAAGGCTTCCTTAATGGAATTTTCACTGTAATCCCCGGTTGATTTAGTTCGTAACTTACTAATATCAATCTGGGAAGGTGCGTAATAATCTACCGGTGCTAAGAAACCATGTTTGATTAACCAAGGAACTGATTTACCAGTGATTAAATCGTCTGCAATATCTGTGAATCCTTTACCATTTAAGCGGTATGGAGTAGCAGTAAACAGGAGTTTATATGCATTTGGGAAGGCGTCTAGAATTCTTCGATAGCTTTTTGCAGTAGCGTGGTGAGCTTCATCCACAAAGATAATTTTAGGTGGCTTTAATTCTTCAATATGTCGGGTAAATGTTTGAACCATCCCTATTTGTGATAGTTTCATATCAACTCCATCGTTTTCGAAAGTCTTAATGGCTTGTTCAATGATTTCTTGACGATGAACTATAAACATAATTCTGTTGCCCTTAGATGTTGCTCGTCTAGCAATATCAGCCATGATTACTGTCTTTCCTGTACGAGGAGGCTGCTGCACCATAATCGACTTATGACCGTTTCGAATTGATTGGTAAACTTTATCAACGGTTTCTTGTTGATAATTACGGAGCTTAAACATTATTTAATTACTACTCCCCTATTCTTCTTCAAGTGTGCTCCAGGAACGTTTACGCCGTCCTTTAACGCCTTGTAGACTGCTGCCTTGTCGACATCAAACATTCCTTGGTACTTCTCGTAGTTACGGTATTCAGGTGGAATCTTGCCCTCGTCATCGATGACCGTTCGTTGCTTGTAATTGCGTGGCCTTAAGATGAAGTCTTCAGTGTGAACTTCTTTAAGCCCTCGTTCGTCAATTGCTTCAGTCATGTAGGTCATGAGGTTGCTCCGTAGGTTTTTCCGATAAGTTAATTCATCACTGATTGACCGCTTCTTCTTTGTTAAGAAGTCAATGTCGCTGTCTAGTGATTCACACCACTTGGCAATATTGTTAAGTTTGTCATTCCAAGCATCGTCAATGCTGTCTAAGGTATCAACCAACACTGTAGGGTCAAGGTCGTCACGATCAGCTAACTGCTGATATTGTTCATTTAGCTCGAATAAATTCAACTTTTACCCCTCCGTATCTTTAATAAGGCTGTTTAACCATTTCACGGTTGATTTCAATGAATTACGTAGTTTTTCTAGCTCTTTAATATATCCTTCGCTGGTACAATGCCCTTGTGCTAATTCACTCATATGCTGGCTATACTTAAAAAGATTGCCTTCAATGAGCTTGTGAATCCGTAAATTGTGTTGATTAATTTTCATCGTCGTCATCACCTGCTAAGCCATCGTTATATGGTTCATGATCAATCCAAGGACAATTAGGCATTGACTCGCAATCACCTTCAAACAGCTTGTCCCAATTAATTTTCATAGTTCCACCCCGCTTCTAAATTGATCAACTTATCTAATTTATCCTGAACGTTGTAATAATGAAGTAGTGTCGAATACTCATCGACAGTTACTTTAAATCCTTCTAGGATTGATTTTTGATTGAACTTCTTTAATTCGATAATTCCTTCAATAGTTTTCTCTTGTTATTTATTCATGCTATAATCCCCTTAGTTCAATTTTTTAGAATGTAGCGATTGTCGTTACTTATTGCCATCGGTGTTACCAGCGCCGTTGGCATTATTTTTTAATGCATACATCCAAAAATATCCACCACATGTATATTTTTGATTTGACTTAGCAGCTCTTGATACACCAACAGGCTTTCTTTTAACAAAATCAGCAGCCTGTTGAACACTATTAAACTTACGTATTATATTTCCTTTGCTATCAACTTGTAGTACAGCTTTCATTTGGGTTTTACTAATTCTTTTGTTATGTTTTCCATAGTTATTGTTATATTTTGGGCTACACCATTCTAAATTGGATACCACGTTATTCCGGGGGTTTTCGTCTTTATGATTAACTTGATCGTAATTGAAAGGATTCTTTATAAAAGCCTTCGCTACTAATCTATGGACTAAAAATCCTTTTCTAATTCCATTTTTGCTCAACTTTACTGCGTAATACCCATATTCTTTTTGATAAGGTGTAAGAATTCGCGTATTAACAGTTCGTTTGCTTGAATGAATATCCGCTTTACGTTTAAGGCTTTTAATTCTTCCAAGATTACTAACTTGATAGAAGCCTTCATATCCATTAATGTCTTTCCAAATTTCTTCCATGATTTGCTACCTCTTTTTTTGCGTTAAAATCCCATAGCATTAGTGAGTAGAAGAATAGCAGGAATACTGCTCCGCCATAGTCACCGGTCATCGCGCAGAAAGTTATCCAAGCACCTATTAGCATTGCTACGAGCTTAGAATTAATGATCTTCGTCATTCAATCACCTCCTTTCTCTGAAAACATCCAAGCTAACGTCTAATGCGTCAGCAATCTTGCACATATTTTTGAACGGTGGTTCCTTCCCATCGTTTTTGTAGTTATAAATTGTTGTTAGTGGTATGCCTGTCATTTTAGATAAGCGATAAGCTGTCATATTTTTCTTATCTAATTGAACTTGTATGATATTCCACAACATCTTGCATAAATCCACCCTTTCTATATCCATATGTAGTGCTATAATTGAAATTGTGATTATTTACATAACACTCCTTTTAGTAAATTAATCGTTAATCCAATCAAAAGTGAGGTGAAATAATTTGAATTCATACTTAATTACTTATGACCTTGACAAGCCAGGCAAGGATTACGAATCATTAATTAAGAAAATCAAAGATTATCCCGCTTGGGCACATATTTGTGATTCCAGTTGGTGTGTTCGCTCTTCAAATAGTTCAAAAGACATTTGCAATACTTTATCTCCATATTTAGACGATAATGATAAACTGTTTGTCGGTAAATTGACTGGTGAGGCAGCTTGGCATGGACTATCCGAAGAGTTAACCAAATGGTTGAATGATAATCTTTAATGCTTCTCACCATTACTTGTTAAAGGTTCTGTATTTCTTTCTATTCTCTTTAGAATTCTTAACTGTTCTTTGCTACCTCCAATAGCATTGAACAGTTTTTCTATTTCCTCAGTAGTTCCTGTAATCTTAATTTCCATAATCTACCTCCTAATGCTTCTTTTGATACTTCGGCTTCAATACATTCAATTTTTCGCCCTCGATAACGTTGACGATTGCTCCAACTAAGAAGCAAGCAATGATCACGATCCACGGAATTGCTAGTCCTAACATCAAATTACCTCCTTAACTAGCTAGTTTCTCGTACCAATCAATCTCATCATCGTGTTCATCGAGCCACTGCTTCATTTGCTCAAACTTGACGTATGTTCCTCTCATTCCGGGTTCTTTGCCTGACGGGTTAACCGCCCATCCTCCGTTCACATCAAGAGTTTCGGGGAAACGGTCAAAGATCAGATTACGAATCCATTTCTTAGAATGATTGCGGAAGTAGTCCTTGCGGACATCATCAAGCGGCGGACAATAAGCCCGCAAATCTTCACGTGGCACAAGGTCAAATTCCTTTACTGCTTCACGCACTGCTTGCTTGATTGGCTCATCCGGAATCGGTATGCTTATTTGTTCCATCTAATCACCTCCTTACATATCCAGAACACGGTAATTTTTGTATAACTTTAAGTTGACTAATTACTAAAATTAATAGCATCTATCGGTAACCTATAAATAGTTGCAAAACCATGGCCAAAACCAGGCGGAACGGTTGCCGGATGCTTTTCGTATTCCATAATACGTTGTCGAGAAATCTTCATTCCAAAGTACTCTGATAGAGCATTAGCCGCATCTTTTTGAGTCATATTTGCATTAGTTCTAGCTGCTTTAAGAGATATTTTAGTACCCTTTGGCATTCACATTACCTCCTTTCAACATCTATATATTAATATAACTTTAAGTTATAGTCAACTACTTTTCTAAATTTTATAGAACTTTTTGTTTTATAAGATAACCAAAAGTTATATACTGTTATTGAAGGAGTTGAACAGCATGGTTGAAAATTCAATTGCTTCCCAGATAAAAAAATTAAGAAATAGTCGAGGGTGGACACAGTCACAACTAGCAGATAAATTATCTGTTTCCAAACAAACAATTTCTAACTGGGAGACGGGCATAAAAGTTCCACGTATGGGATCATTACAAAAATTAGCTGATTTATTTAATGTAAAAATTGGTGAGATAACAAATGCTTCGATTGGAGATAATGATGATTCCAATATTAAAAAGTCAACTAATATAATTTATCCATTAGGAGATAAATTTCAACGTGTTAGCATCCCCTTAATTGGCGAGATTGCCTGTGGGGATCCAATCACAGCCGAGGAAAATATTGAAGACTACGTTGAAGAGATCTTTGAAAGGCCTGTTCCAAAAGGCAACCTCTTCGCTCTGCGTTGTAAAGGTAAAAGCATGGAACCAACCATTCATGATGGATCAATTGTAACCATTAGAGAACAGCCCACAGTAGAAGATGGTGAAATCGCTGCTGTTCTCGTTGATGGTGATAATGAAGCGACACTGAAACGAGTTAAACGTCAAGGTAATCTTATTATGTTAATGCCAGATAATAAAGAATACGACCCAATTATCTTAGATAAAGATAATCCAGGTCGTATTATTGGTAAGGCTATTCACGTTTCGTGGAGTATTAAATAATCTAATGACCAAATACTGATGTCGTTAAAAGCTGGAATATATTTAAGGAGTGTCATTTTATGGCTAAGAAACAAAATCCAAAGGCAAATAATAACCTTACTAAGAGGATGCCAATACCAAATGTTGTAAAACGAAGTTTAAATAATAAAACATACAAGAAACCAACAACAGATAGATCGATGCCATCTATTCCAAACATCGACAAAAAATCCTAGCCTTGTAATACAAACATAATCCACTTTTGTTCAAAATTAATATAAGAAAATGGTTGATACTGTTCATATATTTTGTCTTTACTTATGTAATCTATAAGGTTTTGATAAGTAGGCTGGATTCTTTGCATACCCGGCACCAAAGATATTTGTGGCTGCCCTGTATCATCTAAGGAATATTCATCTAAAATTCCAAAGTTAATAGGATTATGGTCAAAATCATACAAGTAAACAATTGCTTTTTTGTCATTATTGAGTTTATTAGCAAATGTAGATCCAGGAATAAAATTAGCTTTTTTTATTTGCCCAGAAGCTACATGATTATAGCAAAAATAAGCAAAACCATTTAATGGCCTTGCAATTAATAAAGTTATTAAAAATGCTACTACTAAAGTAAATATTAAGCTGTACACTATTAACCAATTTCCGGATAATTTACAGTAATGTTGTAGCAAAGAATTAATCATTAAAAATATTGCAAAATCAAAGATAGACCACAATAAAGAATAAGCTATCATTTCTGTTTTATGATCATGACGAAGGTCAACTATCCCTAATTGATCTGTTACTAAGAAATTCATGAAGCCCATTCCGCCAACAGTAATTAAGGAAGCAATGAGTTTTGTAAGCATATTAGATATCACCTCTTAATTGATTATAACATTTATCAATAAATTCAAAATATTTACAGTTTCAACAATAAAATTAGCAATTCTATTAAGAATTCATCTTAGGGAGCTTAAAATTGAAAAAAATAGGTTTAATATGTGCAGCATTATTAGCTGGTATTTCATTAACAGCATGTAGTAACACTGCATCACAGAAATCAAATAAAAAAAGTAGTAGCTCATCAGTAACTACTACTAAGGCTGTTAAGCATCACAAGGTACGTAAGGAAAGCAAGAAAGATACACAAAGTTCGTCTAGCTCTGCTGTCTCTAGTCAATCTAATAGCCAAGCTAGCCAAACTACCACTCAACAAAGCGGTCAAAATAGTTCTCAGCAACAAGCTGTGCAATCAACTCAGCAAAGCAATTCACAGCAAGCTAATAATGGTCAAATTAATAATGCACAAGATGCATTAAATGCTGCCAAAGCAAAATATGGTGATGGTAACGGTAACTACCATTGGACCATCATGTACGACGCTGATACTAATCAACCTATTCAAAACCCAGATGGCTCATATTTTGTAAAGGCAATTGATCCAACCCAAGGAACCATGACTGGAACAGCTCAAAGCGTCAATGTTTATCCAGACGGTTCTATGACTAATAACTAAAAAACCCTCTCCAGAGAAAGGACGTGTGAAGATGAGTTATACAGATCCTGATATTTTAGAAGCACCTGTCTATCCTATATTATTTGAAATACAACATGATGGCCAAGTTGTTCAAATGATTGATCCTACCAAAAACTTTACTATCAGATTTTCAATTTATGTTCCATATGAGATTAGACAAGAAATAAAAAGACGCAATCATTATATATATGTGACACTATCAAATAACGGAATTCCTATCGTTCAAAAAGTTGCTCCAGTAAGTGTTCCCCATAGTAGAGAAGACAGGATTCTTCAATTTGCTAGTCAATTTGAAGCAATTAATTCTACTGATAATGATGTTGTTAACATTCAAGTGGCTATCACTACAAAACATAAAGGTGAAATGGGAATAAGCGAAGCGTTGCGTGTTTGTAGATTCATAAATACCTATATACCTCTGGAGAACCGTCATGAATGATAATGTAATTTACGATAGATTTAAAAATATAGATAAAGTTGTTTCGCCTGAAAAGCCAAGAGATAATAATAGTAGTGGAGGTGGAACAAATATGAATGATAAATACGTAACTCACACGGAATTAGAGCTGAGCAATGAAAAAATTTTGCGACACATTGATGATCATTTCAATCAACTAGAAAAGAAAATCGATGCTAACAAAGCTGATACAGGTATCAAATTTGAAAGTATAAACACTAAATTTGAAAAACAAAAATTATGGTTCTACGGGACAGCCATTGGAATAGTAACTGCTACC